>NZ_AULM01000009.1 GCF_000422285.1 Desulfatiglans anilini DSM 4660 | reverse complement strand
ATCTCGGCGTCAATCTGCACGTTTGCTTGTGCGGCGACCTGCAGGTCGCCTCCGCGCAAACGCTTGATTTCCTTGATATTGGCCAAAAATCCTCATTTCCGGATTGGAAACTGGGTTCTACCGGGAAATCATTTCCGGATGGAAACGAGATAGATTCCATCCGGAAATGGTCTTTTTTGCAATCTTCGCGTCAATCTGCACGTTTGCTTGTGCGGTGGTCTACATCTCGTCCCCTGCGCAAGCAGTTGATTTCATCGGTATCCACAAAGCCGGGACCCGCCGCGAAGCGGTGGGACTGAGCACGCGAAGCGTGTGAAGAAAAATCCTCATTTCCGCATGGACACGAGGTATGCCGTGGTACTGACTCCGATCTTCGATCCCGGAAAGGCTGGGCGGCCGATGGGGGTGGCCGCTTTCATGTCTGGTTCGGGGACGAACATACGCCGCCTTCTCGAGTACGAAAAGCGACTGCACGAAAAAGAGGGAAGTTCGCCTTACCATGTAGTCTTTGTTTTCAGTGATCGTTCCGACGGGTCTGCAGCGGGGGAGAAAATTGCCCGGGAGCATGCGTTACCCTATGTGAGCTACGATATTCGTGCCTACTATTCCTCGAGGGGAGGGCGCCGCACCGTCCGGACCTCGGAAGGGCTGGCCCTGAGACAGGCCTATGATCAGGTGGCAAGAAGACTCGTGACCGCCTTTGAGGTCGATTTGATCGCGCTTGGAGGCTACATGAGCTTTATCACCTTAAGCGGATGTGTCAATGTCCATCCAGCGGACCTTTCCATTTTGGACGGTGAGGGTTGCCGGAAGTATGTAGGAGACGATGCCGTTCGTGATGCCATCCTGGGAGGTGAGACGCATCTGAGGGCGTCCACCCTGTGGACTGATCAAGGGGTGGACAGTGGGCCGCTTCTCATGGTTTCGGATCCGTTGCCGGTGGAACTGCCTGTACCTCTGGAGGTCCTCAGAAAAGATCCTGCTTTGCTCGGTCGAGTCGCAAAAGCGCATCAGGAGCGGTTGAAAGAGATCGGTGATTGGAGGATTTTCCCTCGCACCATCGAGTTGATTGCCCGTGGGCGGTTCAGCTTCGATCATGCCGGGGGGGTGTATCTGGACGGAATGCCGGTGCCCGCGGGTTTCCGGGAATAGCCGTTTCCAGAGGATCGGCTGCCGAGTTTACGGGGTCACCCTTCGGGCAGGAAAGCCCGTCAGTGATCTGCACCACCCGGGATGTTCACCAGGGGTTTGCATTGATGGTGCAATGAAAAACGGCATGGAGAAAGGGGAGACCACTGAATGGGTTTATTGGATGGCAAGCGTGCCCTTGTGTCTGGGGTTACCAACCGCACCAGTATTGCATGGGGGATTGCGGAGGCTTTGCATCGGCAGGGGGCAAGGATTGCACTGACGTGCCTCGAGGGGAACCTGCGAAGAGTCAGGAAGCTTGGTCCGCTCGTGCAGGCGGAGGGGATTCTTCCGTGCGACGTCCGAAACGAGGAAGAGGTCGAGGAGCTTTTTACCAGGGTTGGTGAGCTTTATCAGGGAAGACTCGATATCCTGGTTCACTCGCTGGCCTATGCTGATTTTGCCGATCTGGGTGAAGCGTTCCTTCAGTTGAGGCGTGAAGGCTGGCACACCGCCATCGATGTCAGCGCCTACTCCTTTGTGTCGATGACCCGCCAAGCCTTCCCATTGATGAAAGCCTCCGGGGGCGGGTCTATCATGACCCTGACCTATGCAGGCGGAGAGGTGGTGGCACCCGGCTACAATGTGATGGCTGTGGCCAAGGCCGCTTTGGAGATAAGTGTTCTCTATCTGGCGTATGAACTGGGTCCCGAAAAAATCCGCGTCAACGCCCTATCGCCTGGCCCCATTGCCACGCCTTCGGCGGTGGTCGTCGAGGATTTTGCCGCAGCCCTGCATCGCTATGAGATAAGGTCGCCGCTCCTGCGCGCCATTACGCTCGAGGACATCGGCGGAACCGCGGTCTATTTGGCCTCGGAACTGTCGAGCGGGGTTACCGGAACGATTTTGAAAGTGGACGGGGGGATGCATTGTGTCGCCCCCTTTGCGGATGTCCACAAGGCCGTCAGAAGATCGGAAAAAGAGGAACAAGGTGTCTGACCGCACGAAAGGGGCCGTTCTGATAACCGGCGCATCCAGCGGCATTGGCAAAGCGTGCGCCTTGCTTTTTAGCGGGAAGGGCTATCCGGTTTATGCCGGGGTTAGAACCCGGGAAGCGGAGGTGCGTCTTGGGAGAGAGACGAAAGGTTCGGTCGAACCGATTCTTTTGGATGTTACGTGCCGAGACCACATCGAGCGCGTGGCAAGGCTGGTGGAAAAGTCCGCCGGGCATCCGCACGGAATCAGGGCGGTGGTGAATAATGCCGGAATCGTACTGGGTGGGCCGCTCGAATACCTGCCGCTGCAGCATTTGAGGCGGATCCTGGAGGTCAATGTGTTGGGACAGATCGCGATCATCCAGGTCTTCTTGCCGATGCTGCGCCGGACAGGTGGTCGCATCGTGAATATCGGATCGCCGAGCGGTTTTCTGGCACCGCCTCTTCTCGGCCCCTACGCAGCTTCCAAGTTTGCCTTGGAGGCTGCGACGGATGCCCTTCGACGTGAAGTCGATGCCTCGGGAGTTCAGGTTTCCCTCATAGAACCCGGGGCCGTTGAGACGGGTGTTTGGGATAAGTCCATGAAGGAGGCCGAACGCTGGGAGGAAGGCCTTCCCAGGGAGGCCAAAGAGCGCTATTCGAGCAGGATGCAGAACGTTTGGGCCCTTATGTCCCATCTGCGCGAAAAGGCCATGCCTCCGGAGAATGTGGCGCAGGTCGTGCTGCGGGCCGTTGAGTCCAGACGTCCGAAACCGCGCTATCTTGTGGGTATGGACGCCTGGCTTCAGTGCTTACTGGCTCGGTTTTGCCCGGTTTTTCTGACGGACCGGCTGCTGGATGGATGGATGTTTTCGAGATCCTGGAAATGAGGGAAGGCTGCCGAGCGTTCGGTTCCTCCTCGGATGCCGGTTGTATACGGGAGGCGCAAGATGGTTTCGCTTCCGATCCGCAAACGGGCGTTTTCTAACAGCCTGCCAAAGGGAGGTAGAGGGGTCTTCCGGAGGAGGGAAAAAAGGAGGTCGGGTGAAAGACGCTAATCTTGTTTGCCCCCACTGCAGGACGACAGGCGGGATCCTGCTCGATCCGGCTGTGGATCGGGTTCGCCAGGCTGTCTGCAGCATCTGCAGCCGGGAATTGCCGGTAGTGGACGGCATTCCCGACTTTGCCCCGCATATGCCTATGGAGGATCCTGCACTTAGAAGAGTTCAGAAGATGAATAGCTCTCCGGTGTTTGCCCGATTGTATGAATCTTTTGTATGGCGGGGGTTTTTGACCCGCCTGGGCGCCGGGTTGAGCATGGATCAGGAGGTCGAAGAGGTGCTGAAGGCCGCCGGCCTGCGGGTGCCGGCGACCATAGCGGATCTGGCTACCGGGACCGGGCATTATGCCCGGGCTTACCGCACGGCCTATCCGGATGCCCGTGTTTACGGCCTGGATGTGTCTATGGCCATGCTGGTCAAGGCGCGAATCAAGGCGCGGCAATGCGGTTGCGGCGGCATATCTTTTCTTCGTGGGGATCTTTACGAAATCCCTTTCGGGGACGGCACCATGGATCTGATGAATTGCTGCGGCGTCCTTCACCTCTTTTCGGATCTTGAGCCGGTGTGGAGAGAGGTGGCGAGGGTTCTCCGCCCCGGTGGGGTTTTCACGGGATGGACGCTGATTGCCCTCCCTCGGTGGGGAGAGCGCAAGTTTCAGGAAAGGCTGATGAAACGGGGTGAGGCGACCTTTTTCCAACCGTCCCGAATGAGGTCGGATTTCGAGCGTGCTGGCCTGTCAGGATTCAGATGGGCCAAGCGGCGTGCCTGGCTGATTTTCCGTGTAGAGAAACCGGGCCGTGGTGGATGAACATTTCCGGATGGGCACTGACCGATATTGACCGTCGCGTCTTTCTGTGCGTTATGTCTTCATATTGGCGGAAGGTGTTTCCGTAAAGGGTGTTTCGAATCCGAAAATATCGAATATCTCCCGAAACTTTTCCTCAATGATGTTGATGGAGAGACCGAATTGCTCTAAAGAGTATTCATGTTCGCTCATGAACGATGCGGCCCTGGATGTTTCCCGCTTCAGAATCTCAGCGAAACTGGGTGTCAATGGCCACTCAATCTGGCGGTATAGCTCCCGAACGGTTTGCTCTGGACTGTGGATTAAATCGCCATATAGCACAACCGCTTTTTGATTTCTGGGCAGTTTGCCCATTTTTTTGAGGGGATAAAGGTAGTAATTTTTCATCTGTTCAAGGATGAAATCTATAAAGTGCCTGTCATCGGTTGCTGTAGGAAGTTTTTGATGGACGTAGTAAAATAAACTTAGATTCGAAGGAACGGATTCAAAAGGGGTTCTCGCCAGGTAAATGAATGATGCGTCGGTGAAAACATGTTGGAGAGATTGCATCTTTATACTGAAACCTGGATTTTTTGACAAGAACCGCTTGCCCTTGCCAAAGACGTACATATGGCGCTGCACGCATTGTTTGTAAAAGTTCATGATCTGGTAGCGCTCAAGCTTCGGGAGTTCGGTGTCGAAATAGATCAGAGGGCGGAATTCCTCCTCAAACGGAAATAAAAAGATCAGAAAGTGCCCTGAGCTGAAGGTTCGCACCAGCAGCATTTCGTCTTCCTCCGGGTCGAACAGGCTGGTCCGATGCATGGGGCCCGACAGAAACCGTTCTTCGGCTGCTAGAATCCGGTGGTAGACAGGGTTGCCCCTGCGCCTATCGATGCGGGCGAGGGCCAAAAGAAACTTTTTCTGCAGGATGGAGGGGGCGAAAAGGATTTCCCATAGGGCCAGGGAAGTGAACCGGTTGTCCTTGAAGAGCAGGCGATGCAGAAAGGTCGTCCCGCTTCTGGGTGGCCCGACCATGAAGACCGGTTTTTCGATGGGCGTATTCCGGTAGTCCCTGAATAAGAATTCGTCGAAAATCAGGCAGATCCGGTTGATGGTCTCCAGGATCAAAATAAGCGGCAAGTCAACGGCCAGGAATCTGATGGTTTTTCGATGGGATCGTCCTGCGGCCCGAGAGGGTGCGGCTCGCAGCCGGCGAAGCACCCGAAGCAGGATTCTGACACGGAACATGCTCATCTGATTGATGTTTCCTGGCCATTAAGTGTGGGGGCGGATAGGCTGAGCCGGACAAGGCTGTGTTCAGCCATTTTTCTAAACGGCTTTTTTGATGGCGTCTATCCTAGCCAATATCTACCGTTTCGACAAGAGACATCCCGCCCGCCGAACGTTACGAACCTTTTTCCTTTGTTTATAGTGCAGCAGATTCTTGTATGTATGGATAAGCAGCGTGTTCCCCTGTACGCAAGGGCAGAAGACGGCCTCAGAGGCCGTCGCGCACCGCTTTTCATGGCCTTGCTGGCGGTGATGTTGGGTGCGAGTGCTTTATGGGTGGGTTGGCAATGGGATGATTACGTCCTCCGATTTTCAATCGATCCTCCTGAGCAGTATCTTCAGCAGACCCCCCATCCCCTCCTGATGTTCTCGTTTGCCGATGGCGATCCTTCCAGGCTCAAAGAAATCATGGACCTGGGATGGTTGCCCTGGTGGACATCCGAGGACTTCAAGATGGCCTTTTTCCGGCCACTCACAGCGCTGACACACTGGATCGATTTCCATTTCTGGCCGGACCATCCTTCTTTGATGCATCTCCACAGCCTGTTATGGCTGGGTTTGCTGGTGGGGGCAGCCACCCTGACGTACCGGGGCATCCTTGGCTCCGGGGCCTGTGCTGCGCTGGCCGGGCTGCTTTTTGCGATCGATGACGCGCACGGTGTGCCGGCGGGTTGGCTTGCCAATCGCAATGCACTGGTCGCATCGCTGTTTGGTTTGCTTGCTGTTTTTTTTCATGACCGATGGAGGAAAAACGGCAAGAAATCTTTTCTGGTTTTCTCCTGCGTCTCTTTATCACTCGGCCTTTTAGGCGGAGAAATGGCGGTAGCGGCCGGGGGATACCTTTTGGCTTATGCGTTTTTCATGGAGAGGGGGAATTGGAGAAGTCGTTTGTTTTCCCTGCTGCCCTCCGCCGGCATAGGGATCTGCTGGTTCGTTTTCTATCGCGGGATGGGGTTCGGCGCAAAGGGCTCGGCCTGGTACATCGACCCTTCGACTGAAACGGGCGCGTATTTGAAGGCGATCTTTGAAAGAGGACCGATCCTCCTTTTCGGCGAGCTGGGTTTTTTGCCCTCCGATCTTTTTACCCTGCTCTCTGACAAAGGCGTCTTCTTTTTCTGGCTCCTTGCGGTCTTTTTTCTCTGTTTGTTCAGTCTTTTTGCCGTTCCGGTCCTTCGTTCCGACCGGACCAGCCGCTTTTTCGCTCTAGGAATGATCCTGTCCATCCTGCCCGTCGCGACTACGTTTCCTTTCGACCGCCTTCTCGTCATGGCGGGGTTTGGCGGTGCAGGTTTGATGGCGCGGATCCTGCTCGATGCTTCGGCCTTGATCAAGCTTAGGTTTCTGCCAGTCTCGGCGGATGGTCAAAGCCGGGTCTTCTTGTCCTATGGAAAATGGTTTTCCCGGGGATTGAAAGGGATGGTCTGCCTGCTCGCTTTCAGTCACATGGTGGCTGCACCGCTGCTCATGCCGTTACGCGCGCTCAGCCCTGCGCTGCTTGGTAATGTGCTGAACAAGACTTTCGACGAACTGCCGCTGAATGCCGGCCTGGCCGAGCGCACGTTGATATTCGTCAACGGTCCTTCGGCTGCCGTTGGGGGATTCCTTCTGCCTATGTTCATCATGGGGCAAGGGAAAGCGGCGCCCGACGGTACTCATGTGCTGGCGCCATCCATCCATGGAATCGAATTGACTCGAGTGGATCCATGGACCCTCGCGATTATACCCGATCATGGTTTCCTCGATACCCCTGACAAAGATGGCGCGGAGGGAGACCTCTCCTGCGCTCTTCTGAGTCCGGCTTATATGCTCCAGCGCATGGATATGGCCCGGCAGGCATTCCGCCCGGGAGAACAGATCGATATCACTGCCTTTGCTGTGGAGGTAAAGAAGACGACGCCGGACGGCCGTCCGTCCATCGTCCATTTCCGTTTTCAGCTTCCCCTCGAGGATGAGTCTTTCGGATGGTTCGAGTGGAGGGAGGGTGGATATGTTCCCTTCGTTCCTCCTGGTGTGGGTGAAACCATTCGGCTTCCGCCTCCCTTCGGGCCGAATGCATCGGAGGATTGATGCCCGGAGCCGCAGCGTTCTTGGATAGTCGGCCGAACATCGGCCGGACAGGATCAGCGGCCCGCCTTAGCAGGCCTCGAGTTGCTGAATGATGTCCGACAGCAACGCGGACGCCTCCTGTTTGTCCATCACGAAATCCCTGAAAGAGAGCGTGAAAAACAAGGCGTTGCCAAGACTCTGGATCGCTAACGTGCGGCGGCCGGCGAACAGGTTCTCCATCCCCCAAGTAGCGCTTACGCGATAAGGACCATAGTCATCCCTTACCGGTAAACGGCCGACGTTGCTGATGGTGAAATCGTATCGGGCCGGGCGAGTTCCGAAGCGAGCGAGAGTCGGCCCGAGATAATCATCCGGTATACCCGCGAGCACAGCGGACACCAGCAGGTGAAGTGTAAAAAGCTTGCTTTTGACCAGTCTGCGTTGGATTTTTTCGTTGATCTTCCTGGCGGTTTGCCAGAAATCCTGATTTGGAGAGCAGTAGATATGGGCGTTGATGCGTGAAAGGAAAAGCCCTAACTCGCCGGTCAGGGGGGGGGATAACCAAGGTCTCATGTTGACCGGACTGGCAAATCCGTACTTTCTGAGATTTTTATCTCGGGAACGTTTTGCCAGCGCCAGCAGGCAGGCTGCAGAGGCAGCTGCAAGGACGGACATTTTTCTGGCCTTGCACCCCGAAAGCAGGTTGCTTGCCCTCTCGGGCGGAATGCTGCCATGGATGACCCGAAAGGTATCGGTTGAACGCTCGTTCAAGCCAGCGGGGATGGGAAGGCTTGGCGAAGGATTCATTCTGTGGCGTGGACGGAGCCATAGCCGGCAAAAGGGCCCAATGAGTTTGACAGCATTCAAACTCAATACCGTCCCTAGACGTCTGGATGCTTCGGGAGGTAGCAGGTCGTCAAACGTGGGCGGAAAAGCGGCCGCGGCTTGTTTTTTCGGCCCTTCCGCCATGAGAGTCATGATTTCGTGCATCATGTAGTGAGATGACAGCCCATCGTAGAGTGCATGGTGAAGGCTCAGAAGGATATCCGTGAACGCTTCCGAACGAAGCAGGCGAAAGCGCAGGAGAGGCCCTTCGTCCCATGAAAAAGGGCGCTCCAACTCTTCTTCGGCTGCGGGTGTCCAATCGGCGGATGGCCCGATGTCCTCCTCCCGAACTTCGAATTCGGGGACACCGTCGTTTGTCAAAGAGGGACCCAGCACGGGGTCCACTGAGACTCTCACACTTGAAAAGGGCTGTTGTGTTCTGAGGCTTCTGAGAGCGCCTTGCAGCTGGTCTGAGGAAAAATGTCCGTGAACGCGCCAGACGATGACCTCATTCAGCGGGAGCGTTTGTCCTCCCAGCCATACCGCATGCTCGAGAGGACTCAATTTTCTCTGCATAATCAACGTGTTCCTTTGTGGTCGAGATCATCAGTGAGGGCTTTCGTCATCGGTGTCATGGCCGAAAGTGTTTCTGCGCATGGCTTTCTTGCAAGCCGTATACGGGGATTCCTTGCCGAAACCAAGGGATGCCTGAGCCCGTACCGAACCGGCCGGAAGGTCACCCAAAAAATTTCCGCGCAAAGAGGTGGATCATGGCCGGGGACAGCGTTGCCCGTTGAAAACCGAATCCGCCCAAATATGGTAGGCATGCGGCCTCGGATGGTCAAGGCAATTGCTGCGAAGATAAGCGCTGTGGTCGGGAAAGAGAGGCAGCGAACACGGAGATAGGGAATATGTCTGCGAAAAAAAATAATTTTGGGAAAAAAGTGCTTGTTACGGGGACGTCTACCGGGATTGGACGTTGTGTGGTGCACGCCTTGATGGAAAGCGGTTTCACGGTCCTTGCCGGGGTCAGGACGGATGCGGATCGGAAGGCGCTCCTGCAGACGCAGACGGACTGTCGCAGACTCCATCCCCTCCTGCTCGATGTCACGGACGATGAGCAGGTGCAGGCGGCCGTAGCCGTGGCCGATCAGCTGGGGGGCAAAGACGGCCTCTTCGCGGTGGTGAACAATGCCGGGATCAGTGTTCCCGGACCGGTGGAATACGTCCCACTCGAAGAATTCAGACGGGCCTTCGAGGTGAATCTGGTCGGGCAGCTCCGGGTCATCCAGGCCTTTCTGCCGCTTATTCGCAGAGCAAAAGGCCGAATTGTGCAGGTGAGCTCCGCTTTGGGCCGTCTTGCGATGCCGCTTTCCGGGCCGTACGCATCCTCCAAATATGCGTTGGAAGGGTTGACGGATTCCCTGCGCCGTGAGCTCAGGCCTTGGGGTATCCGTGTGTCTTTGATTGAACCGGGATCGGTCAGCTCAGCGATCTGGGAGAAGATCGATGCGCAGGCCAGGGCTATTCAAAGAGCTCTGCCGGGGGAAATGCAGAAAATTTACGCCCCATTGGCTGAACCCATGACGTATATCTGGAAGGAAGCAGAGTTGCGAGCTGTTTCTCCCGTGATTGCTGCGCGGGCGGTTCTGCATGCCCTCAATTCACGGCATCCCCGCACGCGGTATCTGGTTGGACCGGATGCCTATGCGGTGGCAGCCCTTTCGAGGCTGGTTCCCGCCCGGGCCATGGATTGGCTTTTGAAGATGTTTCTAAGGAAGGTACGGTCTTCGAAGTGCTGATTTCATCGTGCTGCAGCGGCAAGGCAGAACTTCGGCAGCCCTCATGGACCTGTCCATAATCCCTCCATGCGTATTGCACTGATTCCAAAAAAGACGGGATGGTTGACCTCTGAGTAGCCGATTCTGAAAAAACCTTCCTCGCCCCATTCCGTACCCCAGCTGTTCTTGACGATAAAGCATTGATCCATGTCGTCCCAGCCGATGATCTCGATGGCGTGCCCCCCCTGCAGTTCGCCGGTGGTATACGTGTAAACCCCGCTCTCGTAATGGTAGAAATCCTCGTAAACGTAAAAGCCCGCAGCAACCGGTCCTTGGTAGACGGCTGCTTTCAATGCGTCGACGGTATGTGCGATGCCGGTCCATCCGAGGGTGCCTGAACGTGCCGTACACCATTCAAGGCATGGAGGCGGCCATTTGAGGCCGTTTTCGCGGTATGGCATGCAGTCCTCATCGACGGTCCCGAGCCGTTTCAAAAAGACAGCGGAGGTCCAGAGCGAACCGCCCATGCATCCATGATCGAGAAAGGAATAGGAAACGAGAAACTGCTCCGAAAAATCGGGTGCCGTTATCCCCTGAATGAGCGCAATGGACTCGAGAGCGGCCACCATCGAAAAGGCCCAGCAGCTGCCGCAATTTCCCTGATCCTTGACAGGGCTCACGGCTCCTGCATCCCGCCAGTCGAAACGCTCAGGGAGCGCATCCACAAAGCCAGTGAGAGGGGGAAGATCGACCATATTCCAGTCAGGGGCAAAACCGAGCCGAGATAATCTTTCATGAATGCTGAGTTCGGTGATCGAATTGTGGCCGGCCTTCCAGCGGGCATTCCGTAAATCGATAGCATTCTGGATGCTCCATAAATCAAGGGCCAGCGCAGGCCGGCTCGCAGCGAGAATCAGTAAGGCGCAGACAGCCCAGCGGGCCAGCCTCCATTCCCTATAACTCATTCCGTCCCCCGTAAAACATATCTGATCAGGAATTTGCTATGATGAACAAAGTGTTGCATCTTTTACGAGAAAGCGCAATAGAAAGCCGGGAGAGATCTGAACGGGTATCGAAGCCCTGCAGGAGGCTCCCGCCAGATCGCTTCGAAAGGTCGTTTCGCATGGTCGCATACCTGCACTCTTCTTTTTAGTGGACCGTCGTCATCGCTTTATATCCTGTGTGAAAAAAAGCTCGAGGAAAAGTGAAGACCCGCAAAGCCAAATCATCCGCTTCGGTTTGAGCATTTCTTCTACAAAAAGGAAATCCGATGCTTCCCGTTCGAGGGTGCCGGATCAAAACGGGTTGAAAGGGTGAAAGGACCCGTCCCGATAGAAGAAAAACAGTCTGCCAGGGCTTTTGATCGCCGTTTCGAAACGAAAAACGAACTGTTTTACGCCCCGAAGCCCGCGTGGTCCAGATGCTGTGACTTCAGTCAAGGTAATCGAGTAATCATCCGTTTTGAAAACGGCGCCGGGCTGGATGGTGCTTCGTTCAGTGATTCCCATGGCGAAGGCCCCGCCCACAGCGGCATAGGGGCGGTCAACAGCGGTGATTTCAAGGGTGTAAGGGTCTAATTGGCGTATGCGGGAAGGCGCCCCGGTCCTGCGCCATTCTTGGGGGTGTACGGAAAGAAAATACAATTTGAAAGGATGCTGGGGCCAGAGCAGCTCGAATCCAGCCTTGGATGGACCGGAGATGAACGGAGAATCGATCAGATAGACCTTTTGCGCCGGGGGATAGGAGCGTACCGCGTCGGCTATCTGATTGAGCAGCCGTTTTGCATGCAGGGACCCCGATAAGTAGAGCCCGTTCCCGATTTGGAGTGCAATTGCGAAACTGATCAGCAAGCCGTAGGTGAGGCGCTTGCGCCGCTTGCCGTGGAATGGATCGAGGACATGTCCTGGCCTTGAAAGACATTCCCATAGCGTGAGGTAAAACAGCGTTACGCCGGCCAGAGAAAAGTAGAAATAGATAGGCGCAATCAGAATCGGTGCAGTCGGCAGCATGGGAAGAACCGCCCAACACAGGGCAAACAAGGCTGTGCGTCGAACCCGGTTATCCGGGTGGCGGCGAATGATGAACGACATCTTCAGAACCAGCGCGATCGCCCCCCCAGCGAGAATCGCCAGGATGAAAGGCCTTTGCTCAAGGATCATTTCGGTTGGGAAAACAAGAGGCATGTGCAAAAACAAATCATAAAATACCGCTGTCGCCTTTGCGAAGGCCCACAGGGCAAAGCCCGGGTCATCGAGGCTATGATAATAGATGGATGACGGAGGAACCGGAAATCCATCCAGGATCATGGCGCGGGCCGTCAAATAGGGGATCAGGAGAAGATAGTGGGGCACAAGCCAAAGAAATGAAAAGCGGCGCTGGTTGAAGCGGAATTTCCATGCCGCGGTCAGCAGGAGCGGCAAAACCACGGCTGTCTCCTTGGACAGCAGTCCGAAAAGGCCAGCCGTCAACGAAAGAACATACGGGGTGACCCTGTGACTGCGGCTGAATCGAAGAAATGTCCACAGGGAAACCATCATTCCCAGCGCCGCCAGTATTTCGGTTCGTCCGGAAATCCATGCCACGCTCATGCCGTGATAGGGCATGAGTCCATAAAAAGCCGCTCCAGAAAGGGCCATGGTGTCTTGGGACGGGAGCCACTCGCGCAGAACACCGAACAGGGATCCTGCAACCATGAGATGGAGCAGGATATTGGTCAGATGGTACCCCCAGGCATTGAATCCCCAAAGAGCATGATCCAGGAGCAGAGAGAAGACAAAGACCGGTCTGAAATAATGGAGAGTGAAATGGGAAAGAAAGGGAGGCGTCCAGCCGTCCTGAAAGCAATAGTTGTCGATCAAGAAACCTTTGGTGATATTATCGAGAGACCACCCGCCTTTTAACGCATTGTTGAGATTATAAAAATCATCCGCAAGAAAAAATCCGAACAGGCATGCGGCATGTCCTATCCCCACAAGGAGAAGAATGCCCGCCAATTGCAAGCGGATTTTAGAAGGATTCGATAATGGAGAGAGCAAGGATCCCTTCTTTCAAAGTTCTGCTGTGCTGTTTTACTTTCAAAGAGTAAAGCGACCTGCTTGTTTTAGTATGACAGTCATTGTTCATCCATTCGAAATAATTTAAGAATATACCTGCTTTATCCAGCGAGAAACCGTTCGGTTGCTTTTCTATGACCCCGAACAAAAAGCCATTTCATGGGATAGCCCACCCGGAAATGATTTTTAGGCATGGCATAAGAGGGCGGGAAAATCAACCTATGGACAGCTTTTTGAACAGAAATTCCGGAATGGATTTAATGATCAGCATGATCCAGCGCCAATACCACCTTGTATAAACAATCGAACGTCCCTTTTTGTAGGCTCGGTATATGTCCTCAGCGACTTCATCGGTACTTGCAGTCAATAAGCCGGGCAGGCGCATGTGTTCCGTCATTTTGGTGTCGACAAAACCGGCAAGGACGGTCATAACCTGAATGTGTTTTTTGTTCAGCCTATTTCTCAGACCGCTCAGATAAATGGTTACAGCTCCTTTCGCAGATCCATAGATATAATTGCTGGCACGCCCTCTTTCACCGGCAACCGAGCTTATCCCGATGATAAAACCGCGATGGCGGGTTTCCAGGTCTGCGGCGGCGATCTCGAGCAGACTGACAGTGCCGAGATAATTTGTTTCGACGATTTTGCGCGCCTCCTGAAAATCGCGCTGTGCCCGATCCTGCTCCCCCATATAGCCGAACGCGGCGATGACGCCATCGGGTTTTGGCTCCAGCTTTTCATAGAAGACGGAGTGCGTGTCGAAATCGGTGGCATCCAGAGGGACGACCTCGGCGCTGATTTCATAGCGGTTGGCAAGGTCCACGGCCTGTTCTTCGAGTTGTTCCCTGTCTCTTGAGGCGAGAAGGAAATCCGCCTTTTCCTCTCTGGCAAATGTCCTTGCTACAGCGCGGGCGATGTCCGAATTGGCTCCCAGGATAAGAATACGCATGATCAGATCCCCAGACGTTTGGACTGCAGTGAATGGAATTTGCGTTTCATGCCGTAGCGTTCTCTCAACGCCCGGAAACGTTCGCAGTTTTGATACCCTGCTTGGAATACGTGCCGCGGCATACGCACATCTTTGCTGAGATACAGCCTGCCGCCATGGTCGAGGACGATTCGGTCCAGCCTCTCCAAAAAGGGGAAAAGCTTCGGTTCGATCCTGAAATCGAGCGCCAGCGTATATCCTTCCAGGGGAAAGGAGAGCATATTGTCGTTGGCGGGTCCAAGCAGTTTGAGTACGGCGAGGAACGAGCCGAGTCCTGCCTCTGCCGTTTTGTCCAGGATGGCCCGCAGTCCTTTCTTGCCGGTTTCCTTTGGGAGGACACATTGATACTGGGTAAAACCGGTCGATCCATATAGACGGTTCCAGTTATCGATCGAGTCCAAAGGGTAAAAGAAGACGTCGAGGTCGACAATCTTCTCGGTCGTTTTGGCTGGGCACTGATCGAAATAGTAGTGGTTGAACAGGGAAACGGACCATCTGTTCATGAGGAAACCCGGAAGAGGGAAAGGCATCGAATGTCTGCGGGGCCGACGCACAGGTTTTTCAGCGGCCTCTCCGGGGGCATGTTCGCCACACATGAGAATCGAGCGCCCCTGGCTACGGCCGCGTGCGAGACAATCGATCCATGCCACCGAATAGGTCACATGACGATTTTCGTCGAATCGCTCGAGAACCTCTTCAAGGCTGCTGCAACGAAACCGTTTCTCAGCTATATTGGGGCCCGGCACACGCCGGAGTTCGAGGGTGGCTTCCAGAATGACGCCCGTCAGGCCCATGCCCCCGCAGGTCGCGTGAAACAATTCTGGATTTTCGGTGCGGCTGCACGTCAAAATTTCACCGCTCGGAACGAGCAGGTTGAAGGAGATCACGCTTTCACTGAAACAACCCTGAATATGATGGTTTTTGCCGTGAACGTCTCCGGCAATGGCTCCGCCTACGCTGACGGCCTTGGTCCCGGGTGTGACCTTCAAGAACCATTGCCGAGGAAGGAAAGCCTGGATGATTTCTGCCAGGGTCATGCCGCTCTGGCAGGTGATGATCCCTTCGTCGGTATTGAAATCCAAAACCCTGTCAAAACGGTTTGTCAGAAGGACTTGGGAGGCCAGGGCGCTGTCGCCGTAACTCCTTCCGCGGGCGAAGACAATACCGCCTTCGAGGCGGTCCAACTGGTCCATCAACTGCTTCCGGGTGTCGAATCGGAGCGCCTGGCATTCTATGCGGGGGAATCTTCCCCATCCCGAAACGTTTCTCACGCATACCCCCAAAGAGCTTTTCTACCGGATTTGCGCCTGTATTTCCAGCGGAAACACTTGATCCAGCACCTCCGACTGCTTTCTCCAGACCGTTAAACCGCTGCGTGTGCCTAAGTTCATTTTGTCAGGTGCAGGCAAGAAAAGCCAGTCTGGATTGGGACAACCCTGCCGACACCGGGTCTTGCTGAAAAAATCCGGGCGTTATGCGGCAGGAGATCTCTGTGCTTGCCTGGAGCCATAAACGCTGCTGATGGGATTGTGGAAAGGCCTCGGGGCCTGCATCTCGAAGATCTTCCGCGAGCTGAGAAATCATGATCCAGTGTGTTGCGTCATCATGATACGGGTTTGCAAAGTGCAATCAATGGCCGGTCAATATTTTTGATCCATTGCCATAGATCAGCCAGTAAAAGGTGAATATCCACCCGGTAATAACAATCCATAGAAAATAGTCATGTAAAAGGATCGACGTTGGCGCACCGCCCTTCTTGTGCACAAAGACAAGCTGCATATAACGCAGAATGCCTAGAAGGACCCAGAAGGAAGTCAGGTAGAGATTTTCTGTATTGTATTTCTGAACGACTTCACTCGATACACAGTATAGAATATATGAGACAATTACAACAGATGACATAATGACCATGCTAAGAGAGATGAAATCAAGGTTATATCCTTTCAAAGATTTTCTTATCTCAATGGATGAATCAGATATCATTATATCATCTCTTCGCTTACCCAGTGCTATCAAGACAGCAAGTAAAAATGTCATGATAATTATCCAATGGCTTACAGGAACATTGGATGCTGTAGCACCTGCAAATACCCTTAGAACGAAACCGGTTGCTATGCAGAATATATCGATGATCGCAATGTTTTTCAAATAAATTGAATAAAAAACATTTATAACAATATAGCATGCAATAATTGCCGCAAAATGATATGATAGAGTAAATATTGAAAATGTAAATGAAAAAGATATAAGGATGAAAAAGATTAAATAGGCTTCAGCGCTGCTCAGGATACCTTTCGCTAGCGGTCTTTCCCTTTTCACCGGGTGGTTTCTATCGGATTCACGATCAATGATGTCGTTTAATACATAAACACTACTTGCTGCCAGGCAAAAAATAACGAAGGCATAAAAGGTGTGTTGGACGGCAGCGAGGTCGTTGAGTTTGTGAGCGAAGAAAACAGGGAGCCAGATGAAGCCGTTTTTGACATATTGGTGCGGCCTCAGCAGGTGGACGATAGCCTTTGATTTCTGCAAAAAACAAATCCTTTCCGAAAGCTACGCTGATGGGGTGACAAACTGGTGCCTGTTTGGCCGCAGCCGAGGTTTATAATCCGGAAATGATCCTTTTGGCCAATCTCGGCGTCAATCTGCACGTTTGCTTGTGGGGCGACCTGCAGGTCTCCTCCGCATAAACGCTTTATTTCATTAGCATTAGCTAAACCGGGACCCGCCGCGAAGCGGTGGGACTGAGCACGCGAAGCGTGTGAAGAAAAATCCTCATTTCCGGATTGGAAACCGGGTAGCACCGGGAATCCGTTTCCGGAAGGACACTCGGTAGGGACGTATTCCCGGTTGGTCGCTTTTCTTCGGAACCACCATTACATATCCGATCGAGGAGATGAATGTCAAAGGCAGAACGATCAGCGCTTGCGTGGTCCATCGTTTTTAAGGTATTTTCGGCGTCAAACAGGAGAGCCCGCCTTTTAGACCGCCGGTTGGTCCGTCCGTGAAGTGTTTCGAGGCGAGGAGGCACCGGCACGAAAGGATTTTCGGCGTCCTGGCGGGGTTGACGATACGTTTCGGGGGAAGCTATCGATTTCCCCCTCGCGGTGTGGATGGATCGGTGTGTGAAGGGGCAGGTGGAAGTGCCCCCGCATAGAAATGAGGAGGTGTGAGGTGTCGGAAAATAAATCGATCAGGATCGAAAGGCATCATCATGTGGCGTGGTTGATCATGGATAGGCCCGAAAAACGCAATGCCTTGGGGACCGGGTTTTTTGACGAACTCGAGGAATGCGCTTGTGAACTGGATCGGGATCCGGAGGTCAGGGTGGTGGTCATACGCGCCGAAGGCAAGAGCTTTACAGCGGGGATCGATCTCGCGGATCTTTCGGGGATGCTGCAGGGCGGCGGGGCGAGGGATCGCGAGACGGTGCGCCGGACCATCGTTCGTTTCCAGGAAAGCATCTCGTGGCTCGAACGATGCCGCAAACCGGTTATTGCGGCGATACACGGACACTGCATCGGCGGCGGGGTCGATCTCGCCTGCGCTTGCGATATCCGTATAGCCAGCCGGGATGCCGTTTTTTCGATTCGGGAGACCCGCATGGGCATTATCGCCGATCTTGGCACGCTGCAGCGGTTCCCGTCGCTCGTCGGGCAGGGGTGGTTCATGGAGCTGGCTTTGACCGGAAGGGACTTCAGCGCGGATGAAGCCCTCAGGATGGGTTTCATTACCCGGTTGAGTGAAGGGCAAAAGGGCCTGATAGAGGAGGCTTCCCGTCTCGCCGAGGACATTGCCGCGCTGCCGCCGCTGGCGGTACAGGGAGTCAAGGATGTGGCGCTTCACAGCCGGGATTTCGGAGTTCAGGCCGGGCTTCAGTATGTGGCGCAGAAAAACGCCGCCCAGCTGCCTTCCGAAGATCTGATGGAGGCCATCCAGGCGTTCAGGGAAAAGCGGCCGCCGCAATTCAAAGGCAAATAGGCGGCGGTTCTCACCGATCGGCGGCGGTGGGGCGTTTCCTCAGGGCTATGTCGAGGGCAGCGTCGCGATCGTAAATGTCATTGCAGAAACGCAGCTCCCCATCCGCATCGATCCAGGCGGTCCAGTAAAGCAGATGAATGGGCACAGGTTTGGAAAGAGAGACGGTGCGGGTTACGCGGGCGTCTATGGCCTCCTGTATCCGTTCGATCGTCCAGCCGTTTGACTCTTTCAAGAGAAAGAGAGCGAGTTCCAAAGGTTTTTCGACACGGATGCACCCGGAGCTGAATCCCCTGATGCTTCGGTCGAAAAGATATCGTTTGGGTGTGTCGTGCAGATAAACCGAATACTTGTTGGGGAACATGAATTTGATGGACCCGAGCGCGTTGAGCGGGCCGGGGTTTTGCCTCATGCGGTATGGGAAGTTTTGTTTCGTGACCTGTGACCAGTCGATCGAGGCGGGGTCGATCTCTGCAGAGCTTTCCTCCCAACCGCTCAGGACCTTGATCCCCTGGCGTATGAGATAGCCCGGATCCTTCCGCACCAGGGGGGCGATGTCTTCGACGGCCAGTTTGTGGGGTACGTTCCAGTATGGGTTGAAGACCAGGTAGGTCATTTCGCTGCTGAAAACGGGCGTTTTTCTGTAGGGCCTGCCTACGACGACCCTCATTCGCCCCACGGGCTTTTCGTGTTCCACCATCTGCAGACTGAAACCCGCTATATTGACGAGGATATGCCGATATCCGAGCTCTCTGGGAATCCACCGCCACCGCTCGAGGTTGATTTCAATCTGGCGGATTCGGGCTTCAGGGGGTAGGTTCAAGGCGTAAAGGGTGTTTCTTCCAACTACGCCGTCAACGGCGAGGCCGTTGACCTTTTGAAAATCCGCGATGGCCTGCTTGAGCACCCCGTCGAAATACGTCGGATCGCCCATATCGAAAAGGGGATAACCCTCGGCGGCCAGCCGCTGCCGCAACGCGGCGACTCGCGGATCCTGGTCGCCCATCCGCAGTGTCGGTCCGGGGGGCACTTCGGGCCATCCGCCCGTGGGCGCCTCATCGCGGCGTTTCGCCAGCGCTTCCTTGAGGGCCTTGTACCCCGGATGGGGCGGACGAAGGCGATCCAGTGTCGCACCGACGGAATGCTCTTCAAGCGCCTTCGAAAGGATCGCCGACATATCGGCATTGTGCCTGAAAGCCTTCCATTCTGTGTGGATTGTTTCGGGGTTGACCCGTCCGCCGAGCAGATGGGAACCGAACAGCAGGAAAGCGTCGGTCAGGAGCAGATCGGCCTCTGCAAGGTCTTGAGCTGAGGGTCCGGTGTCTTCCCGATAGGCCCTCTGGATGGCCTGTATCATCCGGCTCAGGTTGCCGAGGTGGTAGTCGGAGGGCGCCAATCCGTCCTCATCGGCCTGCTGGATGGAGGAGATCACCTCCTCGGCATTCCGGTAATCCTGTTTTTCGAGCCCCCACGCCGGGCGATAGTCACGGGAGGCATAGAAGTCCGGAATGAAAAGGATTCCACAGATGATTTCACCGGAGCAGACGAGTTCTTTCCCGCGTGTCTCTGCTTGGATCAAGGCCTTGAGCTTGAATTGAGTTTCCTGGAAGAGCAAGGGGAACCGGGCTGACGAAATCCGCGGCACGACGGTAATCAGGATGATCAGCAGAGCGATGAGATGCAGCCGCGTTTTCGAAGACAGGTTCGGTTTCAAAAGGCTCCTTTTCCGTCGCAGGGTTGATGGAACGCTGAATGGCACCGTTCTTGTCGCCCGACGGGCTGGGAGAGAAGCGATTCACTCGACTTTCGCCCAGTCTGGCATGCTGCTCCGAATATAACATGATCGAAACGGCGGTCCATCAAAAAATGACCCAGGCGAGGCCGTGAGCGCTGCAAAAGAGGAGTCTCACACTGGCGAAGATGCGACAGGATAGACGGGAGGGTTTCAAACCTTTTTGTAAAGACGCAAAATATTGCGGGCGTTCCGCCGTTCATAGCGGGTTTCGTCGACCATCTTTTTGACTAGAAAGAGGCCCAGCCCCCCGATCTCGCGCTGCTCGAGGGAGGCCGAGACATCCGGCATATCCGCCAGAAGAGGATTGAACGGTTCCCCTGCATCGGCTGTTTCCACGACGAACCGTCCTTCTTCATCGGTCCCGCAGGTTACCGTGATATCCCCGGATGTGCCTCTGTATGCGTAGGAGATGATGTTGGTCAGGATTTCGTCTGCGGCGAGTTCCATTTCCATCGTTTTCTGAGGATCCAGGCCGGCCTTTTCGGCATTCTGGACGATGAACTCCTTGAAATCCTCCAGGTTTTCCAAAGCAGCAGGAAGGGTGACCCGCCCCTTTTCAGATGAGACCATATGTCGCTTCCCTTCTGTGATCATCGAAACGGTATCCTTGAGGCGGCCTTACGGGCTTCGAGGTCATCCTTCCGGAAAAGAAAGCGCTTGCCGTTGGGGGTCGATAGATCGGAATAAAGGATGAAATCGATCCCCGGAGATATCAGAGCGCCTTCCTGGCCTTCTGGACGTCTTCGCAGATACTGAAAATGGAACTGAATCCGGAGACGTCGAAGACCTCCTTGACGACGCCCTTGAGCCCGCACAGTGCAAGGGTCCCCTGGTTTTGCTTCAGCTTCTTCGCCATGGACAGCATGCTGCGCAGCCCGGCGCTGCTGATGTACTCGAGTTGGGAAAGATCGACGACAAAGCGTTTCTCCCCCTCGGAGATCTTTTTTTCGATTTCCTGGTCAAAGTCAGGCGCTGTGACGGCATCCATGCGGCCGATGATAGAAACGACGACATCCTGGTCGTCTTTGTCGATGCGGATCTCCATAGGTCCCTCCCGTAAGGCGTACAAGGTAATCGGATTTTCCTCTGCTGGGTCTCTTCGCTCTGCAAATTAACCCAAAAGAGGTTTTTGTGCAAACATCTTGTCACAGGCCGAGTTCCCCTCCCAGATAGAGCCGCTGGACCCACTCGTTGCCGCGAAGGTTGGTGGATTGGTCCTCCAGGACGATCTCGCCGTTTTGGATGACGTAGCCCCGGGAGGTGATCTCGAGCGCCATGTTCGCATTCTGCTCGACCAGCAGGATGCTGCATCCCCGGTGGTTGATCGTGGTGATGGTGTCGAAAATGGTCTCGACCAGCAACGGGGCCAGGCCCATAGAGGGCTCGTCGAGGAGCAGAAGCCTTGGTCGCGTCATCAAAGCCCTCCCCATGGCGAGCATCTGCTGTTCCCCGCCGGACAGGGTCCCGGCTGTCTGATGGCGCCTTTCGTAAAGGCGCGGAAAGAGCTCGAACAGGCGGACCATGTCTTCCTTCACGGCGGACCGGTCGCGCCGGATGAAGGCGCCGAGGTCCAGGTTTTCGAGAACGCTCAAGCGGCCGAAAATCTTCCGGCCTTCGGGCACCTGGGCAATGCCGGCCTTCACGATCTTGTGGGGAGGCAGGCCGTCGAGCCGCCTTTCTTCAAAAAAGATGCGGCCCTTGCCGGGTCTGAGGAGCCCTGAGATGGTGTTCAGGAGGGTGGTTTTTCCGGCGCCGTTGCTCCCCATGAGGGTGATCAGGTCGCCCTCGTTCACCTTCAGGCTCACGCCTCTCAATGCACGGATCCGGCCGTAATAGGAGTGGACGCCGAGGACGTCCAGGAGTGGAGGACGCTGGTTCATGGGTGCGGCGGGGCCTCTTTGGATGGGGCGGCGGGTGCTCTAGGGGCTATCCCGCGCCTTCCTAGGTAGGCCTCGATCACACGGGGGTGATTCTGAACGGCGTATGGAGGGCCTTCGGCAATGCGGACCCCGTGGTCCAGGACGACAACGCGATCCGAGAGCCCCATGACCACGCGCATGTCGTGTTCGATCAGCAGGATCGTGAGGTCGAGCTCGTCCTGCAGGGTCCGGATGAGAGCTGTCAACTCGGCGGTTTCGCTGGGATTCATGCCGGCGGTTGGTTCGTCCAGCAGCAGCAGCTTCGGGTCCGTTGCCAGTGCGCGCCCGATCTCCAGGCGGCGTTGGGCGCCGTAGGCGAGGTTCCTGGCCGGCGTGTCCTGAATGGTTTCCAGAACGAGGAGTTTCAGGATCCGGATCGAGGCGGAGGCATGGTCCCTTTCTTCGCGCCGGGTGCGCTGGTCGCGGCTGAGGGCCCCCCAGAGGCCCGCCTGCATCCGGCAGTGCCGCCCGGCCAGGATGTTTTCGAAGGCGGTCATATCTTGAAAAAGGCGGATGTTCTGAAAGGTGCGGGCGATGCCGAGGCGGGTGATCTGGTGGCTCTTGAGCCCCCGGAGGGATCTGCCGCGGAACAGGATGTCTCCGGAAGTCACGGGGGCGACGCCGGTCAGGCAGTTGAAGAGGGTGGTCTTGCCCGCCCCGTTGGGGCCGATCAGCCCCACGATCAAACGCTCTTCGATCTCCAGATCGAGGGCGCTGAGGGCCGTGAGTCCGCCGAAGGCCTTGGTCAGGTGGATGGTTTGAAGGATCGGTTTCATTCAGGCTCCCGTGGCGCGGCGGCAGCGGGTCTGCGCCTGGAGGCGGGCAGGAGACCGGACGGCCGGAAGATCATCATGATCACCAGGAGGGCCCCGAAGGACAGCATGCGATACTGCTCGGTTCCTCTCAGCACCTCCGGCAGTCCGATCAGGACGATCGCACCCAGGATGACCCCCGGGATGCTTCCCATGCCTCCGATGATGATCAGGCAAAGGACATTGATGGAGACCATGAGCGAGAAGTTCTCGGGGAATATGGCCCCCTGCCGGGCGGCGAATATGGCGCCTCCGGCGCCCGCGAAAGAGGCGCCGATGGTGAACGCGAGCAGCTTGTACTTGAGGATGTCGATGCCCATGACCGCGGCGGCGTCCTGGTCTTCGCGCATGGCGATCCATGCACGGCCGATGCGCGAGTTGTTCAACCGATCGGCTGTGAAGGCTGCCAGAAGGACGCCGGCAAGGATCAGATAATACCATCGCTGCGGGTTGTTGATCGGGGTTGCACCCAGGAAAGGCGGGTCGATCCGCAGGAGGCCGCGAGGGCCGTTGGTAAGGGGATCGAGGTTGTTCAAGATCACCCGGATGATCTCTCCGAAGCCGAGGGTGACGATAGCGAGATAGTCACCGCGCAGACGCAGGACCGGGACGCCAAGGAGCGCTCCTCCGGCCGCCGCGAGGGCTACGCAGACCGGGAGCATCAACCAGAAGGGCACATGCATCCCGAACTGGGGGGAGGCCATCAGGGCATACCCGTACGCCCCGATCCCGAAAAAAGCGACATATCCAAGATCCAGCAGCCCCGCGAAGCCCACGACCACATTCAGTCCGATCCCCAGCATCATGTAGATGCCGATGTCGCCGAGGACCTGAGACCAATAGTTGCCGACGAGCGGCGGCAGAACCGCCGCGGAAAAGATGACGGCCGAGAGCAAAACGGCGGGTGGAATTTTCCGCAAGAGGGCTGCAGGCGACTTCAACGGTTCACACCTTTTCCGAGACCACTTCGCCCAGGATCCCCCGCGGCCGGAAGATCAGGACCAGGACCAGAAGGGCGAATGCAATGACATCCTTGTATTGGGCCGGCATGAAAAGCACGCCGAAGGCCTCGGCCAGGCCCAGAAAGAGACCTCCCAGCATGGCGCCCGGCACGTTGCCGATCCCGCCGAGGACAGCAGCCGTAAAGGCCTTGATGCCCGGGATGAATCCCATCATGTGGTTGATCTGCGTGTAGTACATGCCCACCATGACACCGGCTGCGGCTGCCAGGGCCGAGCCGATCACGAACGTGATCATGATGATCCGGTTGACGTCGATACCCATGAGGGCGGCCGCCGATCTGTCTTCGGCGACGGCGCGCATGGCACGCCCGGTCCGCGTGCGTTGAATGAATATATAAAGACCGGCCATCAGGAAGAAAGACCCGAGGATAATCATGATCTGGAAGTTGGAGATGTTGAACCAGCCGATTTCGAAAAAGGTCTCGTGCAGCAGGTCGGGGTAGACCTGCATACGGCCCTTGATGATGATCAGCATGACGTTCTGGAGGAAGATGGATGCCCCGATGGCGCTGATGAGGGGGGCGAGCCGCGAGGCCCGGCGCAGAGGCCGGTAGGCGATCCGTTCGAGGATGGTCCCCAGCAGCGCGGAGACAACCATGGCCGCCAGAAAGGCCGCGAGGATGGAGGCAAGGGGGCGTTGCTCGGTGAAGCCGTATTGGAGAAGAAACGTGAGGGCTGCGTAGCCGGCAAACGAGCCGAACATGAAGATCTCACCGTGGGCGAAATTGATCATGAAGAGGATGCCGTAGACGAGGGTGTAGCCGAGGGCGATCAGGGCGTAGATCCCCCCGATGGTCAATCCGTTGATCAGTTGATCGCAGAGGATTGCAGCACTGAAAAAAGCTTCCATTCGCTCTTGCCGGATTTAGAAAGGAACCTTCCTGAAAAAACGCTTCCCGCCTTCTTCGACGACCTCGTAAACGGCGACGACCGACCCCGTCCGATCCCCGTTGGTGTCGAAAACGATCCGTCCGGTGACGCCTTCGTGGTCGGTCGCCGCCAGCGCATCGCGCAGCCGCCTCTTGTCGATCAGCAGGCTGTCGTCCGGCTGTCTTTCGGCCGCGGATTCGACGGCCATCAAGAGGATCGTCGCGGCGTCATAGGCCTGGGGGGAGAAGGTCTGACGGGGGCCGTACATGGATTCGAAGTGTGCCACCCAGGCGGGATCCGGTTCCTGGGCATACGTTACGAAGCTGCCCGTGGCGGCCCGGCCACCGGCCTGAATGAAGTCTTTTTCGGTGAAGCATCCGTCGTCGCTCAAAAATTTCGCTCTGATGCCGACCCGCTGCATCTGCCTGACCACGAGCACCCCTTCGGCCGACATCCCGCCGAAATACACCAGCTGCGGGCGCAGGGGCTTGATCTTGGTCAAGACCGGCGAAAAGTCCTTGTCCCCGCGGGTGACGCCCTCCATTGCCAGGACCTCGCCGCCGCGGGTCTCGAGATGCTGCGCGAAATCCTCCGCGAGGCTTTGACCGTAGTCGCTCTTGTCGTGGAGCACCGCCGCGCGCAGCCATCCTCTGGATGCGGCGAAATCGGCCGCCCGTTGAGCCTGGATGCGGTCGTTCCAGCAGGTTCTGAAAAAAATGGGAATCTTGCGGGAGGTCAATTCAAGGGCTGTCGAAGAGGGGGAGATCATCACCATCTTGTATTTGTTGTGGATATCGGAGGCGGGTTTGCTCCCGCCGCTGCACATGTAGCCCACGACGCCTGCGATGAGCGGGTCGTTGCAAAACTTTTCGGCGATAACCACGGAGGGCGGCCCGGCACACCCGTCGTCTTCGACCTGCAGGATCACCGGGTGGCCGAGGATGAGGCCTTTTTCCTTCACCGCCATTTCAGCTCCG
This sequence comes from Desulfatiglans anilini DSM 4660, assembly GCF_000422285.1. Lineage (NCBI taxonomy): Bacteria > Pseudomonadati > Thermodesulfobacteriota > Desulfobacteria > Desulfatiglandales > Desulfatiglandaceae > Desulfatiglans > Desulfatiglans anilini. The sequence goes on along the minus strand of NZ_AULM01000009.1, from coordinate 100,778 downwards.
TGCATGATGTCGATCCCCATTCCGGCATAGTCGCCCGTCAGCATGGTTCCCATGCCGATCTTGACCGGCGAGCCGGACGGGATCCGGATGGTCCCCCATTCAGCGGCGGCGGCCGGGAGGGATAAAAAAACGAACAGGATGGCGGCTGAGAGCAGGGTGGGGAGTGATCTGCGAGGCATGCGGGACCTCTTTCTTGAGTGCAGATGTGTTACCGCGGGAAACAGGATTTCCTGAACGTCTGAAGCGGAGTTCGATCCCTTTTCGGGGGATGGATTATCACTGCCGCCTCTGAAGTGCTGCAGTGTGGACGACCCTGCCGGTCCAGGCCGGAGGGGGTCCGAAAGGGATGGTGACGGACCGAAATCCAAATCGTGCCCAATCTGGAAACTAAGCTTTGAAAACGAAATCGTTTCTAGACCGGAAACGATTTCCTGTCCATCCGGAATGATTTCCCGGTACAAGCCACTTTCCAATCCGGAAAGGAGGAATTTTTGCCGATGTCAAGGGAATCGGGCGTTTGTGCGGAGGCGACCTGGTGATCGCCGCACAAGCAAACGTGCAGATTGACGCCGAGATCGGCAAAAAAGGCCTTTTCCGGACGGATCTAAATAGGCAAATCTCCCTGCGGATGTCAAGCCGAAACCGTCCTATGTCCTTCATGCAGCGAGTGACGGGTCGTCCCCGGGCCGGATTCATTTCCGGTGGCCGGCATAGGCCGGAACAATTGTGCGTCTATGCGGAAAGGCCGCAGGAGGCTGCAATTCTTTGAAAGGCCTCCTCGATGCGGCCTTGGACGTCAGTCGCTCGGGCGGTGTCGATCCGGCGGGTCCCCGGATCCAGCAGGAGGCTTTGGTTTATCTCGATTTGAACAGCGAAGCGCCCTTCCTTGACAAGCCTTTTTCCATAATGGGTGGTGATGTATCCCCCGGCATAAGGGTGATTCAGGGCTACGGAAAAGCCGGCATCGCGGAAGCAGTCGGCCATGCGCCGGAAGACCCGGGGCGGACAGGTGGGGGACCCGCGCCCGCTGCGGGGGCTTCCGCTGCTGTCGCCGTTGTTTCCAAGGACGATGTCCTTGCGGGCCTTTCCGCGGTCAGGGGCCTCCTGCGGCCCGATGTTGTTCAGGGAGTGGCAGTCGTAGAGGCCTGCGCCACCAGGGATCTTCAGCGCTGCCGCAAGGCGGCGGTGAAAGGGGCGGTGGTAGCGCTCGATGCGATCGGCGCGCTCGATCGGGCCGACGGCGGCATCCGGCTGGTAGACCTCGCGCCCGTCATAGTCGATGCGGGTGATGACGCCCCGATCGCCGGCATCGGAGGGGTTTCTGTTGACATCCGCCACCAGCCGGTTCCACTCCGCGGACACGACCGCCAGCGCCGGCAGACCGCTGAATATCTCGAGGGTGCCGGTGTCTACCGACGCCTCGATGTCCCGCGGCTGGAGCTTCATCGTCCTCAAAATCGCATCGGGGACCCTGAGGGCGCCGTGGGGTATGGAAAGGACGAAAGGGAGCTTCATGATCCCGGTCCGCCTCCGCTTTGCCTTCCGTAAAACCAATTGATCGCCAGGATCGCTTCCGGCCGCAGCTCACCCTCGCGCGCCATGGCGGGAAACGAAAAAAGAAGGCGTCCGGTTCGCGCGAGCGGATCCGCGCTGCCGGAATGGAAAGAACTGCTCACTTCACGGCCTTCGACGAGCAGGAACTGGGAGGGGTCCTTCAAATGGGCGACCTCGCTGCTTTGCTCGACCAGTGCGGCCTCCGACCCGCCGCGGTCGATGCGATAGAGCCCCGAGATTGGGGGCGGCATTCCGTTGATTTCCGGCCCGCCTCGATCGAAAAGGAGCACGTGGGACCCCTCGAAGTGGCACTCGATAAGCCGGTCCGCTTCTGCCTGCGTCAATCGGCAAGGTGCGCGGCCCAAGGCTGCGAGGTGAACGGCCTCCATGGGCACCCGCCCGGCCGCCATGTGAAAGAGGGAAAGCGGCGGGAAGGCCCCGGTGAGCCTGGGGTTGATCTCCAGGGGGAACACCTTTCCGGAGAACGAGACCATGAAGTCTATACCCAGGATGCCTCGGTATCCCATCTTTTGGAGGGCTCCAGCCACCAGGCGGCCCTGCCGGTGTGCCTCGGCCTCAACGGACCTCGGCCAGGGTTCGTGCCCCCAGGTATGGCCGCAGAAGACCCCCTTTTCGGTTCCAGCTGCGAACGGGAGATCGATCAACTGTTCCTGGAGCCTCGACTGTAAAATCACTTCATCCATGATACAGGCGGCGATGCTGGCGGGTGTTCCTTGCACATAGCGCCGCACGAGCGCCTGGCTGATCCGGCTTCCGCGCCAGGTGTGCGTCCGGAGCCTCTCACGGAGTTCCCGGTAGTCATCGGCCGACCGGATGAAAAAGGTCCCCCGTCCCCCTCCCTGCACGATGTCGGCCAGTTGCACCACGAAGGATGCCCCCAATTCTTGCCGCCAATGCCGATAATCCCTGCCATGCAGTTCCGCCTCTAATACGATCCTTCCGGGAGGGGTCTCCAGTTCGAGCCGGCCGGCCAGATCCATGAAAAACGCCCGGTGGGCCAATCGCCGCCGCAGGCCGGATGGGTTGGCAAGGACCTGCCAGCCCTCGCGGCGCGCGAGATCTTCGACCTCCGGATAGCTTTGGTACAGGAACAGCGATATGGGGCGAGGCAGGCCCCGCAGGTGCCGGACGACCAACGGATGAGAGAGGAGCCGGGCGGAGTTCATGCCGTTTTCAGGAAGCGGCTCCGGGGATTCTTCCTCGAGGCAGAAAACGGGGGTGCGCCTTTTGAGGATGTGCGAATCGCTGGTCCTCCGCAGGGCTACGATGCGGTAGTTTTCGAGGAAGTAGGCGGGGACGATGCGCGAAAAGGCCGTCATGCCCACTCCGATCAGCGTACCGGTCGAGGGGAATGGGCCGTTTGGGAACAGCTCTTTCAAGGAGAAAGGTAGCATGATTCACCAGCGGCCGATTCCCCCTTGCGAAGGTCCGGGAAATAGCAGGCCACCCAGTGATCCGGTGCGAAAAGCCGAATTTCCGGGTTCTTCTGGCTGCAGTAGAGCCTCTGAGCGACGGCGCAGCGGGGAAGAAAGGGGCAGCCTGAGACGCTCCCGGCCCCTTCGCTGTCCACCCGGAGGAGCGTGCCGTACCGTTTTAGATCCGAACAATCCCCGAATTTGGGGATGGCGTCGATCAGCGCCTGAGTGTAGGGATGGGCAGGGCGATAGATGATCTCATCGGCGGGACCCAATTCCACCAGGTGCCCCCTGTAGAGGACTGCGATCCGGTTGCAGAGATATCGGGCAGCGGCGAGGCTGTGGGTGATGAAGAGGAGGGTGACGTTCATGGCCTCGCGCAGTTCCAGCAGGATGTTGAAGATCTGCGCCGATATGGAGGCGTCGAGCATGGAAGTGGGCTCATCGGCCACGACCACGTCAGGTCCGAGGATCATGGCGCGGGCGATGGCCACGCGCTGGCGCTGCCCGCCGCTCAACTGATGGGGAAAGCGGAAAAGAAAATCCTCCGGGGGAGAGAGACCCACCCGGCCGAGGATATCCCTGGCCGCCTCCAGACGGTCCGTGCGTTTCGAGGCGGTGTGGATCAGCAGGGGTTCGGAAACGGCGTCCAGAATCGAGATCTGAGGATTCAGAGACTGATAAGGGTCCTGGAAGATCATCTGCACCCGCTTCCGAAAGGCCTTGAGCGCCTTTCCCTTGAGGGTGCAAGTGTCCTGGCCGTCTAAAAGGATCCGCCCGCCATCGGGTTCTTCGAGCCGCAGGATCAGACGTCCGGCGGTGGTCTTGCCGCTGCCGCTTTCACCGACCAGGCCGAAGATCTCTCCATGATGGATGTCGAGATCCAGGTGATCCAGGGCCACGACCTGCCCGCGCCCCCGTCCGAAAAGGTTCCCCTTGGTCTCGTAAACCTTGCGGACTTTTTCCAGCTTCAAGATAGGCCTCTTGTCGGGTGCGCTCATGGATTCACCGGCATTGGGCGCAAAGCGCGTGGTGTCCCGGCCCTACGGCTGTCCACGCGGGCGCTTCGCGGCGGCAGGCCGCCGTAGCACCGGGGCAGCGGTCGCAGAAACGGCAGCCTTCGGGCGGGTTTATGAGGTTGGGCATTTCCCCGGGAATCGGTTGGAGGCGGGCCCTGGGTCCTGTCAGAGCGGGGTAGGAAGCCAGCAGCGCCTGGGTGTACGGGTGCACCGGATGGTCGAAGACCTCGGTCCTCGGCCCGTATTCCACGAGTTGTCCGGCATACATGATCCCGATGTCGTGGCACACATCCGCCACAATGGCGATGTCGTGGGAGATGAAGATGATCGCAACGCCGAATTCTCTCTGCAGGTTGCGGGTCTCCTCGAGGATCTGGTCCTGAACGATCACATCCAAGGCGGTGGTAGGCTCGTCGGCAATGATCAGCTTCGGCCTGCAGGACAGGGCCATGGCGATGATCGCCCGTTGTTTCATGCCCCCGCTGTACTGGTGGGGGTAGTCGCGCATGCGGTTTTTCGGAATGCCGACCAGTTGAAACAGGGCCTCCACTTTCTGGGCGGCTTCGGGCTTCTGCATGCCCGGGCTGTGGGCCATCATGGCCTCGGCGATCTGGTCGGCTACCCGGTGAACCGGGTTGAGGGCGTTCATCGCGGCCTGAAAGATCATGGAGATCTTCTTCCAGCGGATTTTGCGCATTTCGTCTTCGAGCAGATCCAGCAGATCCGTGCCATCGAAGGTTACACGGCCCTCGGTGATCAGGGCATTGGGCGGGAGGAGCCGCAGAAGTCCCATTCCGAGGGTCGTCTTGCCGCACCCCGATTCCCCCACGAATCCGAGCGACCGGCCCGCGTCCAGGGAAAAGGAAACCTTCTCGACCGCCCTCCGGAAGCCTTTGCGGGTGTGATAGCCGATGCTGAGATTTTCGACCTCGAGGAGTGGCATCTTACTCAGCCTGTCCCTCCTTTCTGAGCCTCGGGTCGAGGACCTCGTCCATGGCCCGACCCAGCATGTAGAATGACAAGGTGATCAGGGAGATGCACAGACCCGGCGGCAGGAGCCAATAGGGGGCCTTGAACATATGCCCGGTCTTCCATACCCACTGGAGCATCATCCCCCAGCTGACGGTCCCTGGGTCTCCAAAGCCGAGGAAGGCGAGCGCGGCTTCGATGATGATGGCCGAGGTCACCCGGAAGGTCATGTAGAGGAAGGCGAGCGGCAGGACATTGGGCATGATGTGGCGGAAGACGATCCTCAGGTGCGATGCGCCTGCCACACGGGCGGCCTCGATGAAGGGTCGATTCTTCAAGGAAAGGGTCTGTGCCCTGATGACACGCGACACACCCGGCCAGCGAAACAGGGCGATGATCAGAACGATGGTCCAGATATTCAGCTGCCCGAAAAGAGAGGAGAGGATCAATACCACCAGGAGGGTCGGCATGACCATGATGATGTCGGCTGCCCGCATCAGAAGGGTGTCGATGAACCGGCCTGCATACCCTGCGACCATTCCGATTGCAGTGCCGAGAAAGATGCTCATGAAGGCGGCGGACACCCCGACCATGAAGGCCACCCTCGCACCGGCCAAAAGCTGGCTCAAGATGTCCCTCCCCATGAAATCGGTCCCCAGCCAATGCCGTGCACTCGGCGCGGTGGAGCTGATGATTTCGGGGTCGACGCCGGTCATGGGGTCGTACATAGGGTCGATCAGCGGCGGGATGAAGCTCGTGATCGCCATCAGCCCGAAGCAGACCAACAGGATCATTCCGATCTTCCCCAGAAGGTTCTGCCTGAAAATCACCCAGTTCTCACGGAGACGGTCGCTCCAGCCCGAGCGCATGCCCCCTGTTTCTGTTGATCGATCTGGATGAGGTTTCATTCGTATTCCATCCTTGCGGAACGGGTCCCGGTTCAGTACCGGATCCGGGGGTCCAGATAGGCGTATAGCACATCGACCACGAGATTGGACAGGAGGACGACCATGGCGATGAGCAGGAAGGACGCCTGAGCCAGAGGGTAATCGTTGTGGCTGACGGAGAAGACCAGTTCCCGGCCGATGCCGGGCCAGGTAAAGACGGTCTCCGTCAAAGCCCCTCCGTTGATTGAAAACGCCAGACTGAGGCCTACACTGGTGACCACCGGCAGGGCGGCGTTGGGGGCGGCATGGCGGTTGCGGATCGTCTTTTCCGTAAGCCCTTTGGCACGCGCAGTCAGGATGTAGTCTTCCTTGAGCGTTTCGAGCATGCTGCTGCGCATGATGAGAAGATAGCTGCCGAAGTGAATCAAAAACAGCGTCCCTAAAGGAAGGACCATGTGGTGAGCCACATCGAGGGTCTTGAGCCACAGGCCCGCATTCGGATCGAGCCAGATCTCCTCAGAGATCATTCCGTTGATGGGGAACCAGCCCAGTTTGTAGGCGAACACCCAGATGAGGATCAGGGCGAGCCAGGGCAGAAACAGGGTATGGGTCACCAGGGCGCCGAGCGTCATGGTGGTATCGAGACTGCGTCCTTTGTGCCAGGAAGCGATCTTGCCCAGAAAAACACCGGCGAAGGCCGCCAGGACGATCGAAGTCGTGAACAGCAGGACGGTGTTGGGCAGCCTGTCGGCGATGATGCGGATGACGGGCTGTCCGTAGTGGAAAGAAAACCCGAAATTTCCCGTAAAGAAATTCTTGATGTAATAGAGGTATTGAACTCCGAGGGGCTGGTCCAGCCCGAGCTGCTCCATCAGATGCCGGGCATCCTCGGCGGTCATGTCTGGATCGATCATACGAGAGACCGGATCGCCGGGGGCCAGCCGGAACAGCAGGAAGAGGACCGTCAGGATGACGAAAAAGATGATGATGATCTGAAACAGCCTCTTGAAGACGTAGCGTCGCAATTCCATGTTCGATCCGGACTTGCTTGGGTTTTTGCCCTAAAACATCAATTTTCCAAGATGTTTTGCTGTTCGCCTGAGCGCTGCGCAGCAGGGCACGGGTTTTTAATCGACTGCGGCTGAGGAACCCGCCGCATCCACTTTGAAACGGATCGGCTCCCCTCAAAGGGTCGAAGCGCACTCACCGGGGTTCGACGAGGCAGAATGACCAGTGGTTCCCGATGCCTTCGATCATATCGACCCATCCCTTGAAGTGGTCGTTGCGCACCGCCTCGACAACCTTCGGGTTGTAAATCGGGATATAGGGGACATCCTCCAGGATGATGCCTTGCATCGTCCAAATGAGGTCCTGACGCTTCTTCGCGTCCATGGTGGCGGCGGATTCCTCGGCGATCCGATCGAATTCGGGGTTGCGGTACCCGCTCATGTTGCTCCCTTTCGACTTATCGTTGCTGGAGGAGAAAAAGTTCCGGATATAGTCCGGGTCGAGGGAAAGCTTCCCGTAGCCGAGGACGAAGGCATCGAAATCGTGCCGGCTCTTGACCTGGTCGATGAGCGCCCCGAAAGCCATGGGCCTCGAAGTAGCGGGCATCCCCATCTGTCGCAGCCACTCCTGGACGATCATGCCGGTCATCGCCCGGTTCGGATCGTAGTCGGCCGGAGGCGTCAGGATCGTGAAGCCCTCCATGGTTTTGCCGTCGGGCAGACGCAGGCCTTTGGCGGCGCTGATCTTCCCCTTCGGATCGACCGGCGGGGTATCCCAGGAGTATCCTGCGTTTTTGAGGATGTCGTAAGCCGCCTTGATCCGCTCGTTTCTTGGCAGCCCCTTGCCGTAGGACGGGACATTCGGGCAGTGCCAGAAACGGTTGCCGGGAGGAACGACGGAGTCCAGTTCTATCGCGTATCCTTGCAGGATCCGTGTGATGATGAAGTCTTTGTCGATCAGTGTAGCGATGGCCCGGCGAAGAGCGGGATCGCTGAAAGGGGCCTTCCTGACATTGAACCCCAGGTAATAGAGCGCACTTTTGTCGTTCGTGTGGATCTCCACCGTCTTCTGCTTCTTGAGGTCCTCGATGTAACCCGCCTGGATCCCCCACCAGAACATGTCTATCGTGCCCTTCTTGAGCGCGAGGATCGCGGCATCCGAGGTGCCGAAAACCTTGAAGATGATTCCGTCGATGTAAGGACCGAGTTTGTGGCCGGCAATGGTGAGGCTCCGGCCGAAGAAGTCGGGATTGGCTGCCATGAAGATATAGGCCCCCTGCTGCCACTCCTTCAGGACGAAAGGTCCGCATCCGATCGGCTGATCGATCTTGACATTGATGATCTCGGCCAGCGGTTTGTCTTTCCCCCGGATGTCATTCACGATGGGCATCCATTGCCTTTTCTGGACGATCGGCGTGGTCAGGGTCCGGCTGAGAAAAATGGCCTGGGGCTTCTCGAGGTGATACCGGACGGTCTTCTGATCCAGTGCCTCTATCTTCTTGACGAACTTGAAATAGGAGGCATAGCGGGGGATCTTGAATTCCTGGATGAACTCACCCGTAAAAATCACGTCCTCAGCGGTGACTTCGGTGCCGTCGGACCATTTGGCCGGCCTGAGGGTCACGGTGTAGGAGAGATCTGCCGCGTTGTAGAGGGGATCGCTTTCGGCAAGCCAGGGGATCAGATCCAGCTTCTCCGGCTCGCGGATGTAGAGAGGTTGATATATTTGAGAAAGCACCTTGCTGGACCACGTGTCGCTCGCCATCCAGATGTTGAGCGTCTTGGGTTCCTCGAGGAGTCCGACCTTCAGGCTGTCGCGTGCGGAAGCCGGCGAGGTGAAGATGGATGGGAGTGTGCAAAAGCCGACCAGCAGAAGAATGAGCACCAGACCTGTCAGGTTCTTGGAGCAATGGACGTTTTTCATTTTGGTGGTCCTTTCTCTTCCGAAAGTGGTTTGCCGGGTGAACGGATTTCCCTGCTGCACCGCATGGGTTGTCCGTTTCCTACGAGTGGTCCTGTTTCATCTTGCTGACTTCGGTTTCGATAAAATCGATCACATTCCTCTCCAGGCGGACGTTGTTGAGGCGGTTGATGCGCGGGATTCCACCCGGGCTGACACAGTTGACCTCGATGAGCTTGTCGCCGATGATGTCGATCCCCACGAAGTAGAGCCCGTCCCTCCTGAGCCTTTCGCTGATTGTAGCACAGATTTCTCTTTCGCGCGGGGTGATATCGTGTTTATGGGCGCTTGCCCCCGCATGAATGTTCGTTCTGAAATCCCCCGGGCGGGGTTTTCGGCGCATCGCCCCGAGAATTTCACCGTTCAAGAGCAGGATGCGCACATCCCCTTCACTCTTGACGATATCCAGATATTCCTGGACCATGATCGGTTCCCGGTTGGGGTATGCCTGGTAGGTCCGGACATAGTAGTTGATGAGGGAGATCAGGTTTTCGCGGTCGCGGACGCTGACCTTGATGACGCCCTCCCCGCCGAACCGCTGCAGGGGTTTGACGACCATGGCGCCGCCGAAGTCGTCGATGATCTTTTTGAGACGGACGGGGTCGCGGGAGATGTGCGTCTGTGGGATGATATCCGGGAAATTCAGCGTGTAAAGCTTGCTGTTGGCAAGGATCTGGCCGCGGGTGCTGTTGATCATGAAGACCCGGTTGTTGACCGGCGCCAGGAACTCCATGGTCTGGTAGACCAGAGGCGGGTTCTTGCGGAGAAAGAGGGCGTCGAGTTCCGTCACGCTTTCGAAGATGAGTTCGTCCTTTTTCATGCAACGGATGAGCGCCCTCCAGTAGCGGCGGATCGAGAGACCCGGTTCGACCGTGACATTGCGCATACGGGCCAGGACCGCGTTCTGCCGGACGTAGACATCGTGGGGCTCGAGGAAATAGACCGTATGGCCGCGCTCGTTGCATTCGTACATGAGGTGGCTGGTGGTCTCGTTGACGGGGTCGATGGAGTCCAGGCGATCCATCAGAAAGGCGATTTTCATCAGCGGTCTCCGTTCTTCCGTGCGTGCACCCGTTCGACATAATGGATGATCTCGGCTGCAATGTCCAGCCCTGAAACCGCCTCGAGCCCTTTGAACCCCGGCGAGTAGTTCACCTCGATCACCCGGGGGCCGCCGTTCCGGTCGATGATGATGTCCACGCCGGCGATGTCCAGCCCGAGCGCCCTTTTCGCCTTGATAGCGAGATCAACCAGGGCGGGCTCCGGGGCAAAGATGCGTGCACGGCCGTTCTGATGGATGTTGGCGCGGAAATTCCCCTCCTGGGGGGTGAGGGCTGCGGCCGCGGGGATCCAGTCTCCCAGGACAAAGAGACGCACGTCCAGTCTGCCGGCCGGCGGAATGTATTCCTGGACCAGCAATCCGAGGTTTCGCGCATCGAACCTTTCTACGAGTTCTGCGCCGTCCGAGGGATGTTCGAGCAGAAAGACCCCTTCACCCTGGCGGCTTCTGAGGGCTTTGACCACGACCGGACAGCCGCCGAGGTCTTCGACCGCCCGTTCGAGGTTCCCGGGATTGCTGACCAGTATCGACCGGGGCACGGGTATGCCGCCGGCCGCGAGGGTCTGCAGCCCGAGGAATTTGTCGCGAGTGAGGGCGATGGCCGGAAAGCCGTTGATGAGTTGCGTCCCCGAGAGTTCGAAATGCCTGATCAGGGCGAGGGCGTAATCATTGATGGTGGCCCCGATGCGGGGCAGAAGCACCTCCGGCCTGATGCCGGGGCCTTCGATCGTCATGTCTCCGTGCGCAAGGAGGGAGCGGCAATGCTTCGGATGGATCAGACGAGCTTCGTGTCCGCGTTTACGGGAGGCCTCGAGGAGCCTCTGGTTCGGATGGTAGTTGCGATCTCTGGCACTCAGGATACCTATGTTCATACGCCCCTTTTGGCCATCGTCGATTGAGGCGGCCCAAAGAGCCGTGGACAGGGATCGCCGTCTTCGGATGCGCCCAAAAAAGCCTTGATTAAATGTGATGGCTCGCTATTCTAAAAGAATGCGTGATCTGAGGCAAATCAAAAGCGTTTGCGACATCCTCCTAATGTTTCCTCCTGTCTGGACGCCTGTGACACCTTTCCTGGCCCTCCCCGCCCTGACGGCCTATTTGCGTCGGGCCGGTTTTGCCGTGCGGCAGGCTGATGTCAGCCTCCATTTTTTCCTGGAGTACCTGCTGACGCCGGAGCGGCTGGAAGCGATGCTGGCGCAGATCTTGGAAAGACCGGCGGACGGCATGTCCAGCACGCAGCAGGCCCTGGTCCGGGATATCCGGGACCGTCGTGATGTATGGACGGACCGCACCGCTCAGGTGCGCCGGTTTATAGAGGATCTCCGGCAGGAGGCGGGGTTTTTCGACCCCGAACGCTGCATCCGGGCTCAGACCAATCTCTACCGACTCCTGCGGATGGCATCGCTCTCATGGTTTCCGACCTCCTTTACCTTCAACACCTTCCAGCATCCCGGGATCGAGGATTACGCGGGGATGATCCGCTTCTGCGACGACCGGCAGGCCAACCCCTTCCTGGATTTCTACGAGCGGACCATCCCTGACCTGGTGGCGCGGGCAGCTCCTCGCCTGGTGGGAATATCCATCTCCACGACCCATCAGGCCCCCGGGGGTCTGACCCTGGCGAGACTTCTCAAACGGCGCTTCCCGGACGTCCACGTTACACTCGGAGGCCGCCATATCCTGCGCCTTCGGGATGCCTTCGAGAAAGAGCCGGACTATCTCCCTGAATTTGCGCACAGCGTGGTGCTCCAGGATGGAGAACGGCCTCTGGCCTTTCTCCTGGATCGGCTGTTATCGGGCCGGCCTTGGGATGATGCCCCCAATGTAGGCTTTTCGCGCCGGGGGAAATGGATCGAGACCCCGATTTGCGGGCATGAGCCTTTGCCGGAACTGCCCACGCCCGATTTTACGGATCTCGACCTCCGGAGCTATCTGTCGCCCGTCCCCATCCTGCCGATCCGTTTCTCGGAAGGGTGTTATTGGGGGAAGTGCGCCTTCTGCTCGCGCTACGACAACCGTCGTTTTATGACCGTCCCGCCGGAGCGGGCGGTCGCCCACCTGGCCGAACTGCACTCCCGGCATGAAACCCCCTGCTTTACTGTCAATGACGACTGCCTGACGGCCCCCTACCTGGCGGAGGTCGCCCGCGGGATCCTCGATCGAGGGCTTCGCCTCGACATCTCCCTCTGGTGCAAGCCGGTCGGCGCTTTTACGGCTGATCGGCTGGATCTCCTGGCCCAGGCCGGGGTCCGGCTGGTGCGGTGGGGGCTCGAGACGGGGCATCCGCGCATCCTGAAGCTCATGAACAAGGGAACCCGGCTGCCCGAAACCCTGAGGGTGCTTGGCGACGCCTCCAGGGCGGGGATATGGAACCACGCCACGGTCATCTTCGGCTTCCCTGGCGAGACCCGGGAGGAGGCCGGTGAGACGCTGCGTTTCCTAGAGGAAAACATCGACAGGATCCATTCTTCGATCTTTTTTCGTTTCGTGCTGCTCAAGTACTCCCGCATCATGCAGCGGCCGGAGGACTATGCCATATCCGAAATCAGCGAAAGCCCGAGCCCCTTCGGCTCCGATCACCCCTTCGTCTGCCGGGAAGGCATGGACGGGGCGGCCCTCACGGCCTTTCTCGAAGAGGCGCAGACTTACCGCCTGAAGGATCTGTACGGGCACCCTTTCTGGTACTATCTGCGCATTCGGGAATACCTGATGCTCTATGTCTCCCGGTATGGGCTCGATGCGGTCCTGAACTGGAAAGTGTCGCCGGGTGATCTGGTTCGATATGACAAGGGGTCGCGGATTCAGCTTTTTTTCGAACGTCCGGCGGATGTCCCCGAAAAGATCCTGGATGGTATTTGCCGCCTGGTCGAACTGGGGGGCGAGGTGGGGCTCAGCTGGATCCGGGAGAATCTGAAAAAGGCCTGGCTGATCGGCTACGCCGTCGAAGGGGAGCGGGTGGTGGCCACCATGACGCACAAGCGGCCTTTGGAGAGGTATCGGCGCCGGATCGAAGAAAAGACAGGGCTGAATCTCGACGGTTATCTCGAAAGGGGATATACGGCGGTGCGGCCCGATTACCGCGGCATGGGGCTCGGGGACCGGCTGCTCAAGGGTTTGGTGGCCCGTTCCCCCGGGTGGAAGATCTATGTCACGATCCGGATGGACAACGAGCCTGCGCTCCGTTTGACGGCGCGAAACGGCATGCGGCTTGCCGCCACCTATATCAACGAGAGGACAGGACATGAGATCGGGGTCTTTGCTGCAGGCGCTGCAGCCTGACGAGGGGCGGCTTGCGGCTGCGATGGCCGGGCCCCGGCAGGACGAGGCTTACAGCCGGGCGGAAGCCGTCTTCAAAGAACTGCCGCTGCCCGAAAAAGTGAGACTGGTTGAGGCCTTTCGGCCCACCATCTTCCAGATCGAGAGCACCAGCCGGTGCAACCTCAATTGCCCGCTCTGCTCGACCCACCACCTGCGGCGGGGATATACCGAGATGCCGCTCGAATGGGTGGAAGGGATCGCCGCGGACAACCCTGCCATGCATTATGCCTGCCTTCATCTGATGGGGGAACCGCTCTTGTCCGGGTCCGTCTTCGATATCGTGGCAAGCTTGAAAACCAGGGGGATTTACACCTTTTTCGCCACCAACGGGATGCTCCTGGAGGAGAAGGCCGAGGCGGTCGTCCGAAGCGGCCTCGACAAGATTTCGATCTCCCTTGACGGGATGACGCAGAACGATCTGGGGATTTACCGCCGCGGGGCGGATCTCGAAAAGATCCTGAGAGGCATCGAGGCCCTGCGCCGGGAAAGGAACCGGCAGAAGCGGTCCACCCCCCTCATTCAGGTGCAGACGGTCATGTTCCCTTACAACGAAGCGAAGGAGGCGGCCCTGAAGCGCTTCATTCAGGGGCTCGGGGTCGATCGGATCAAGTTCAAGAAGCCCAGTTTCGAGAGCTTCGGGAGCCGGAATGAGGCGTCGGGAGCATTCGGCCGGTTCGCGGCCGGCGGGCAGGGGAAGTACTCGCGGCGGCAGGAGGGGTACAGGCCCTACCGGGAGACGGCTGTCTGCCGCCTGCTGTTTCAGGGATTCGTGCTCTCGGACGGAGCGGTGGTGCCCTGCTGCATCGATTATGACGGAGAATACGCCTTCGGGAATCTCAGGGAAAGACGTTGGGGGGAGATCTGGAGTTCCGATGCCAGGCGCAGCATGCTGGAGCGCTTTTTCGAGGGCCGCCTGGATATCTGCCGCACGTGCACCCTTGGCTATGACTATTCGACGACGGTCTGGGAAAACAAGCCCTGATGACGCGACGATGCCTGCGGCACCCTGTCAGGGACGGTGATGGCCGTATTTTTCCCGGCGCCTGCTATGGTTCTTTGAGGATGTCAGGGGTGCCGATCCTTTCCAGAACAGATCTCGTGCCGATCCGGGGTTATCCTGTCCTGACCTTGCTGTGCAGCTCCCTGATCCGCTGGCTTAGGGCCCTGCAGATGTGCAGCGCGATCTGGGGGTATTCCCGGACGATCTCGGTGAATTCACGCTTGTGGAGGACCAGCAGCCGGCTCTTGTCCAGGGTACGAATGGTGGCTGAGCGCGGGGCGTCCTCGAAAAGGGCCATTTCCCCAAAGTAGTCCCCATCGCTGATCTGCGCGAGTTCGACCCCTTCTTTGCCTTCGGCTTTTTCGGCATATCCCTTGAGGACTGCGACGCGTCCTTGGATGATGAGGTACAGGGTGTCGCCCGATTCGCCTTCCCGGATGACGATCTCGCCAGGTTCGACGACGATCTCTTCGGTGACGGAGGCGATGGCAGCCAGTTCGTTGACGGAGAGGCCTTCGAAGATCTGGATGCCCTTGAGACGCAGCACCTTGTCAGGGATGGTGATTTCCTCTTCCATGTCATCCTTCCTTTCAGATCCGGTGCCTTCCAGGCGGCGCAGCGCATGGTGCGCCATCCGCTGCACGAACGGGTTGTCCGCTTCGGTCAGTTCCTGGATATGTTCTTTCTCCACGATGGGGGTCTCTTGAGCGGCAACGAGGCTCAGGGTGAAAAGCACGTTGACCCAGTCGCCCGAAGTCAGCAGATAGCGGTATAGATCCGACGGGTTCGACGGATTGAAGCGCGGCAGGGAGTAGTTTTTCCGTCCGGTCTCGAGGGCCTCGGAGACGGAAAGGCCTTCCAGCAGGGGCATCAGGATTTTCGACAGCGAGGCGTCGATGCGGCTGTCGAGGGCCTCGATGCTGTTGGATCGCTGGGTCTTGTTCGTTGAGGAGATTCCCCGCCAGATCAAACGCATCTGCCCCGAGGTGTCCTGAGCGGCGAGGAGCCGGATGATATTTTCGACGAGGAGGTCCTTCTTCTGCTCCAGGTGGTCGGCGAGCATCCGCCCTTGCTCGGATTCGGGCTGCTGCAACAGCGCGTCCTTCACGACCAGACAGGTATAAGCTTCCTGAAGTTGGCTGCGGGCGAAGCGAATGACGTCGAGGTCCTTGATGTCCAGCGTCTCGAGCACCCGGAAGAGCCCCTCCCGCACGCGGCGGCTGGGTGCTGTCAGGGATTCCAGGAAAAGTTCGACGCTTTGATAGGGGGCCTCCTGAAGTTTTTCAGCGGCGTATTCATGGATGAGATCGGATGGATCGTCGAGCAGGCGGATGGCCCTCCGGGAGGCGGCATCGTCTGCGATAACGTAGGCCCGGAGGGCGGCCATCCTCACGTTTTCCTCCTGATGGCCGAGGAAGGGCTCCACCAGCGCGTTGATGTCGGCCGGGGCGAGCCTCCTGATGGCCTCGAGCAC
Organism: Desulfatiglans anilini DSM 4660; assembly: GCF_000422285.1. Classification (NCBI taxonomy): domain Bacteria; kingdom Pseudomonadati; phylum Thermodesulfobacteriota; class Desulfobacteria; order Desulfatiglandales; family Desulfatiglandaceae; genus Desulfatiglans; species Desulfatiglans anilini. The sequence goes on along the minus strand of NZ_AULM01000009.1, from coordinate 85,094 downwards.
CAGGACCAGCAAGGCCGGGTCGTCTTCCTTGGCGAGCATCTTTTGGAGCCGGGGAAGATAGGCTCCGTCTCCCGAGCCGCCGGCGGCGATGGCGGCGGCCTTCTTCCCTTCGAGATGGCCGGATGCGAACCAATCCGCCACGATCGATGCGTAGTCGGAGGGCGCCTGCGGATAGAGCCCCGCGACGGCCCAGGCCTTGATGAGGGGATCCTGCCGCGCGTCGATGACCTTGAGGTTGAAATCCCTCGAGAGACCGGCCGGCAGCCGGTTCGATGCCTGGAGAATCGCCGCCATGAGCTCGGGGCCCGCCTCGGCGGAAAGAGACTCTAGGACGGGAATGGCCTTCTCGCCGGCTTGGGGCGACAGCATGGCGAGGAGGGCGATGCGGGTTTTTTCATCCTGTTGGGGCAAGGCCGAGAGGATGACGTCGTCGAGGCCGCTCACGTCCAGGGATTTCAAGAGCCTGGCATACCAGAGGCAATCGTCGTTCCGGCTGGAGGCGCAGGCCTCGGTCAGTTCTGTGCGGACCTTCCGGTCGGTGAAGATCTGGTTCAGCTCTTTGCCTTCGATGGATTTCAGGTCGAGCATGTTGCGCGAAATGAGGTCCAGAAGGATTTTGGGGTAATCCCGCTTGAGGATGAAGGTCGCAAGCAGCCAGATGCCTACGAAAGTACAGGCTATGACCGACAGGAAGCGGGGATGGATCAGCCCCTCGCAGAGCATGATGATGCCGGAGCCTGCCAGGGTGCCGATCCGGACGATCGTGCCCCTGAGGAAAGGCCGGATGACGGCGCGGTAGGCCGGGTGTACGAGGCCGACCAGGACGGCGCGCCCGGGGTTGTTGATGGTATTCCGGAGTACGGTAGTGGAAATCCGCGCGTACATGGCGGAGAGGATGTCGAAGCGGAAGAGGAAGGCCAGGAACGCAAGAATATAGTTGAAGGGGTGGAACATGAGGGCCACCGGCAGCCCCCACCGGCCGTAGATGCGGCCTACGAAGAGCAGGATGACGAGACTGATCACGTTCATCGCCCCCCGAAAATAGCCGAAGAACAGGAGCATGCCGCTTTCGGTGGCGAACTGCTGATCCGCTGCGAAGTTGAACTGGTAGTTGATGATCGGGATGACGATATTGGGCATCAGCGTCAGGACCACGAGGATCTTGACCAGCTTCGATTCCTTGATCATCGGACCGACTTTTTTGAACTCCTCGATCAGCGAACTGCGGTTTTTCTTTTTCTTCCCTTTTTCCTGGTCGGGGCTGTCGATGAACAGGATGGAGGGGAAGCGCACCCCCATCCGCTGCACCATGAAGGCCCCGAGCATTGACACGGCCAGGTAGATCCAGAGGATGTTGTCGATGGTGATGGCCTTGGCCAGAGACGGGGTCGCGAAGCTGCCGATCACACCGCCGAGGACTCCTCCCGCTGTAATGAGCGGAAAGAGACGCTTCGATTGGCGGGTGTTGAAGAGGTCGTTCGCGAGGTTCCAGAAGACCAGGCCCAGCAGGACCTCGTATTGCGCCTTGAGGATGAAGAAGAGCGGGTAGATGTAGTCGAAGCCCAATGGAATGACCAGCCTCAGCGCTGCGACGCTGAGGCCGCAGAAGAGCTGCATGTAGGCGAGCAGGCGGCTCCCCGGCAGCTTGACCATAATCCCCGTCACGATGCCCATGAGGACAAAGGTGGTTATGGAGTTGACCATGTAGACGACAGGGAGATATTCGACGCCGAAGCGCTTCAGGAAGGCGGTTTCAGCGAAGTTGTCGAAGAGGACGTTGCCGCTTCTAATCAGAAAAAGGAGCAGGGTTGACCAGATGAACAGACCGAACTCGTCGGGGTAGATTTTGAGCCACTTGCTCAAGAGGTTTCGCATTCGGTCCGCCTCGTTCCCAGTGCCTGCCTTGGTTGGAAATAGATGCCAGGGGAGCGTAGCGTTTTGCGCGACCCGTGTCAAGATGTTGCTTGGTGGATGACGCTCACGTTGACTGGATTGGTGACCCCCTTCAGTTTTACGGCGACCATGCTGACGGGCCGGTGATCCGCGAAAATGTACCGGCCGATCGCATCGGAGCATACGACCTGACCGGGGAGGGCCTCGGACTGGATCCTTTGGGTGAGATTCACCGGCGCCCCGACGATCCCGTATTTGGCGCGGGCCTCGGACCCGATGTTCCCGACGACGACCTCTCCGGCGTGCAGGCCGATGCCCATGTGGAGTTCCGGCAGTCCGAGGCGGGGGGCGGCGCGGTTCAAAGCGGTCATAGCCTCCTGCATCTCGACCGCACAGGCGGCGGCATGCCGCGCGGAGGGTGCGACGGGCCCGTCCAGCGGATCGAAGAAGGCGAGGATGCCGTCCCCGAAAAAATCGACGATGATGCCGTGATGTTCCTGGATAATCGGAATGACGGCCGAAAGATACCGGTTGAGGATGCGGATGATCTCCTCGGGGCGGCGCGTTTCACAGATGGGCGTGAAATGCCTCAGGTCGGACATGAGGATGGCCACTTCCCGCTTTTCTCCTCCCATCCTGAGGGATTCCGGACGCTGCATGAGCTGTCTGGCGATGTCGGGATCCATGTAACGCCCGAAGGTGTCCACGATGAGGTCCCGCTCCTTGAGGCCCTCCACCATGGTGTTGAAGCTCCGAACGAGTTGGCTGATCTCGTCGGATCCGGCTTCCTCTAAAGTCCGGTAATCGCCGACGGCCACCCTTTCGGCTGCCCGGGAGAGTTCGGCGATGCTCTTGACCGAACGGCCGACCATGAAGCGGATGAACCCAATGAGGACGAGGATCGAAAGGGAGGCTGCTATGCCATAGTAGAGCCTGAAGGTGAGGATCGGGGCAAGCACCCTTTTCCCCGATGCGAACAGGACGATGGTCCAGGGAGCCTCCTCGATGTGGTAATATCCCCAGACCATCTCCGGCGGGTGCCCCGGGCCGAGGATGGTGCCGTGAGAGTTGTTCTGGATCTGGAGAAGCAGCTCCAGTTCGAGCGGGTCGCCCGTTTCTCCCAGCCGCTTGCGCGTCAGGGGCGCCCGGGCGGTCTGTGAGATGATGCGCCCGTGCCGGTCGACGAGATAGACGGTGTCGCTTTGCCACCAGCTCAGATTGAGGATGTCCTGCATGATGTAATCGAAGCTGATGGTGACCGTCAGGATCCCCAGCGTTTCTCCCCTCTCGTCGTTCAGCTGCGAGGTGAGGGTGACGGATTGCTCACCGGTCAGCGTATTGTAGGCGGGAGGGCTGACGTCCGCTATCCTCGCCTGCTCGAAACGCATCATCCTCATGCTCATGCTCATGCCGCTTCCGGGCTGCCGGTCCATCATGCCGCCGTGGCCGGTGAAGCCGGGTACGGACATGTGCCGGGGGTCCAGCCAGGTCAGCGCAACATTCAGGACACCCGGCATCTGCCGCAGCTCATCGAGGATCCACTGCTGAGCGTCGTTGTCCTCGAGCCTTCCCGTGCGATGAAACATCTCCATCCACTCGATGGGGGCCTGGAGGCGCATGTCGATGTGGTGGGCGGACCGCTGCAGCTTGAGGATGGCCGCCTCCCGCCACTCGTTCAGCATGACTTCCTTCGCGAAAAAGAAACCGAAAAACCCCAGGCCGAGCAATGCGATCGTCAGCGGCAAAAGCAGAAAAACGGCGATTTTCTTCTGGAGAGAGTCCAATTTCGGGCGTTTCAGCAACGGTTCCTCTCAGTTGGATGATCGTTTGAAAAAGATCCGCCGCTCGCCGGATCGAGGATGGTTCCATGGCGAGCCAGGCTTTACGGCATCACTCCGTATTTCTTCAGTTTTTGATGCAGCGTCCGCCGGGTGATTCCAAGGCGCCGGGCCGCTTCGCTCTTGTTTCCAGCCGCCGATTCAAGGGTCTTCAGGATGGTCATCCGTTCCACTTCTTCGAGCGGAATGTCCGCCGGCCCCATCTCCTTGGTCTCCGGTGGGCCGGCTGAGCCTTCCACACCCTCGGGCGCGCGTTCCAGGAGGAGGTCCTCGGTATCCAGAACCTCGCTGCGTGCCAGGACCACCGCGCGTTCGATGACGTTCATCAGTTCGCGCACATTTCCCGGCCAGGGGTAGCGGAGCAGCCGGTCCATCGCCTGAGGGGTCAATCCCTTGAGGGTCTTGCGGTTCTTTTCCGCAAACTGCTTCAAGAAATGCTCCGCCAGCAAGGGAATGTCCTCCCTTCTTTCCCTCAGAGGAGGGACCTCCAGCCCGACCACGTTCAGCCGGTAGTACAGGTCTTCCCTGAAGCGGCCGTCCCGGACGGACTCGGGCAGGTCCCGATTGGTGGCGGCGATGACGCGGACGTCGACCTTCAGCACCTGTTCGCCGCCTACACGGACGAGCTCCCTTTCCTGCAGCACCCGGAGGAGCTTCGCCTGCATGGAGAGGGGCATTTCGCCGACCTCGTCGAGGAAGAGGCTGCCGCCGTGCGCCTGCCGGAACTTCCCCTCCTTGAGGCGGTGGGCGCCTGTGAAGGCGCCCTTTTCATGACCGAACAGCTCCGATTCGAGGAGGGTCTCGGTCAGCGCTGCGCAGTTCATCTTGACGAACGGCCCGTCCTTCCGGGGGCTGTTGAAATGGATGGCGGCAGCGACGAGTTCTTTTCCCGTGCCGGATTCCCCGCTGATCAGGACCGTCGCCTCCGAAGGCGCAACCCTCGCAACGGTTTGGAGCAGTTTGAGCATCGCGGGGCTCGAGCCGATGATCCGCCGCGCATCGAAGGTTTCACCCAGTATCTCTTTGAGCCGCCGGTTTTCTTCCTTCAGGCGCAGATGCTCCATTGCCCTTTCCATGGTCAGCTGCAGTTCGTCGAAATCGAGCGGCTTCGTGAGATAGTCGTAGGCGCCCTGCTTCAGGGCGCTCACGGCCGTTTCGACCGATGCGTAGGCCGTCATGACGATGATGGGGATGGCGGGATTGAAGGCCTTGATGGCGCTCAAAGCCTCGAGGCCCGAGACCTTGAGCATGCGGATGTCCATCAGGATCAGGTCGAAGGCCTGCTCACGGGCCTTGGCGATGGCCTCCTCTCCGTCGGCGGCTTCGACGACGGTATATCCCCATCCTTCGCTCAACGTCGAGAGCATCGTCCGATGGGCCGTATCATCGTCGACGATCAGGATGGTCCCTTTCTGCTGCACCCCATGACTCCTTTCGATGATGGCCTCGTCCTGCCGCCGCTGTCTCGGGCGGTGCCTCCCCGCCGGAATCCAGACGGCCGACTTTGCCGTTGATGATCGAGTGGCCGCTGCGTGTTCTCAGACCGGTGATCCTTTCTCGTGCGCATCTGCAGGCAGCCGCACCGTCACGGTGGTCCCGGCCCCCGGGCTGCTTTGCACCAGCGTTTCACCCCCATGGGCCTCGACAATGGTGTGTACAATGGCCAGTCCCAGGCCGGTGCCGGACGGTTTGGTCGTAAAATAGGGATCGAAAATGTTCTGCAGATCCTGCTCCGCAATCCCTTTGCCGGTGTCGGTAATCCTGATGGCAAGGGCCCCGGATGCCACCTCCCGTTTGACGGCGACGCGTATCACCCCATTTTCCCCCATCGCCTCCATGGCGTTCAGATACAGATTCAGGAGCACCTGGTTGATGCGGTCACGGTCGAGGCTTATGGGCCGGTCCATCGGTTCTAAGTCCGTTTCGATGCGGATTCGCCGCCTTTCCGCCTGATCGCGCACCGTTTCGAGCGAGCGGAGCACCAGGGCCCCGATGTCGGTCGGCTCCCGATGCAGGGCCGGCGGGCGGGCGAATTCCAGCAGTTGGGAAATCACGCGGTTCAGACGGTCGACTTCCTGGATCATGATGTCCGCGGTCTTGCGGTCGGCCGGATCCTCGTGGTGCCTTTGCTTGAACCAGGTCGCGAATCCTTTGATGGAACTGAGCGGATTCCGGATCTCGTGGGCGACCCCGGCCGCCAGTTTGCCGACGGATGCGAGGCGCTGGCTTCTGGCGACCTCCCGTTTGAGGTGCTGGATTTCCGAGAGGTCCCTGAGAACGATCAGGACACCGAGGGGGGTGCCATCATCTCTTCGAAGCAGGGTTCCCATCACGTCGCAGGGCAGGGGCCCGTTTTGCTTTGAGGGGAGCGCCACCTCCTGTTCCATCGGCTGATGCGTTTCGGCGACGGCGTCGACGACGGTAAGCAGCGCCTCCGGGAGATGCTCCCGGGCTGGCTTGCCGAGCATGTCACGGGTCTGGACTCCGAGCATACGCCCCGCAGTTTGATTGACGGAGGTGAACCGGCCGTCGGGGTCGACCGCAATGAGACCGACAGGCATCCGCTCGATGAGGTGCCCGGTGAAGGCCTGAACGCTCGACAAGGCGGTTCGGGTGGACCGGTAGGCCTGCGCGAGAAAGAGCAGAGACATCGCCGTCAGCCCGATGAGGAGAAGGATGCCGGCCGTGACAACCGTGTGCCGCAGGTCGTCCTCCCTGGCGGCTTCGATGGGGCCCATGTCGAGTCCGACAAAGACGATCTGGCGGCTTCCGGGAGCGGGGTCGCCGCCTTCCAGGTGCGGCCGGCACCAGTCGGCCTGGGGAGCATCCGGATGCCGCAGACCGTTCCGCCCGGGGCTGTGGCGCATGAAGTGCCCTCTGGCGGACCGTGTGGGGGAAAAAGGGCGGAACACCTCGAAGACGGGGGAATCCTCTCCGGGAGGGCTCAAGCGGCGCCAGTTCAGTTCCTGAGAGGCGGCGATACCGGCAAGGTCCAACCCGGCTCCGTATGCCTCCCCGATCCGCGCGGAATCGCTGTGGGCCAAGATTCGCCCTGTTTCGTCCGTGATCATCAGGTAGTGGATATCGGACTGCCGGGCGGTTTCCACGAGCAGTCGCTGGACCTGCATTCCGCCCCATTGCTGCCCCATCATACCGGTGCGTGCCCCTGCCTCGAAGGAGCGGATCAGGGCCTCCCCCTTTTCCAGGAGCAGCTCCGTCGTCAGCTCGTTCCGCCGCTGGATGGTCTGAAGGGTCAAGAAGACGAAGAGGGGGGCCAGAATCACCAGGACCCCGAGAATGATCCAGGGGGGTGTGCCTGCCCAGAACCCGCCTTTGGGCCGTTGAAGTGCCATGCAGAAGCCTCAATCCGTATTCATGGGATGGGTTCCCATCCGGAAAGGGTCATTTTTAGTCAATCTCAGCGTCAATCTGCACGTGTGTCTGTCCGGCGGCCACCAGGTCGCCTCCTTACAAACGCTTGAATTCCTAATGCTTGGCCAAATTAAAATCCACCCTGCAGGGGTGGGGCTGAGCATCCGAAAGGCGTGAAGAAACCGGGACCCGCCGCGAAGCGGTGGGACCGAGCACGGGCAGCTTGTAAAGTAAAATCCTCATTTCCGGATTGGAAAGGGGGTTCTGCCGGGATATCATTCCCGGACGGCACGATCTATGGATTCGCCGATCGCTCCAACACGCGCAGCGCCTTCGGTAGGGGGGCCGTTGCCCCCGGCTGTCTGCAAACACAAGCAAATTCTAGGCCAAAGGGTTGACACATCGGGAAAAGGCGAAGTCCTTCCCGGCAGCGATACACCTGTTTCGCCTGGAAGCGGCTGTGCCTGAAGCGGATGCTTACCCCCTTCCTCATTTCCGGATGGACGCTTCTCAGAATCCCGGACGGAGGCCGATGAAAAGATCTCCAAGCAACGCCGGAACAGGGTATGGGTATTTTTTAGCCAGTGACTCGAGTCGAATAGTATAAAAGATATCCACTTTGTGCAAGGGCGTAGGCTGAATGCTGCGCATGACGGTACGGTTCCGCCGCTCCGGAAGGCTGTTTTTTTTAGCAGGAACCGCCATGAACGGCTTTCCAGGTCTTCCAATGGCGGCCGCAAAGGCGTATAAGGGGGCGTAATTCATTTCCTCGGGCGGCGGAAAATCGGAACGGTTTTCCGGGGCCGACCCGCTTTCCAGATGGGAATACGGGGAAGAGTCTGCCGTCCGAATGATTCCATAAACAATACAAGCAGATAGGAGGTTCGAGATGAAGAAAGTGATGGTGGTCGGGTGTGGAGCCTATATGGACAGTGGCTATGGCTGTCCAGGGGAGTGGCGTTGTCTGAAAGCGGCCGTGATGGGCGAAGGCAAATTCGATGAGCCATCGCAGGTGGTCGGATTCGTCAAATGCGAATGCCCCGGCCGCACAATCGTCCCGAATATCGGAATGGCCATGAAGCTCTCGGAGATCAAGCCGGATGAAATCTATTTGAGTTCATGTCTGGTCAATGCCAAGCCAGGTTGTCCCTATGCCAGTGCAGAAGAAATGGCGGAGGCGATCAAGGGCAAGACCGGTATCCCCGTCAAGCTCGGGACGCACGAATATCATTAGTCTCCAATCCGGAAATGGTCTTTTTGCCCAATCTCTGCGTCAATCTCCCCGTTTGCTTGTGCGGCGACCACCAGGTCGCCTCCGCGCATCGGCTTGATTTCCTTGATCTTGGCCAAAAATCCTCATTTCCGAGTTGGAAACTACTTGGATTTCAAAGCCTTATTCCCGGATGGACGCTCATTGAGCAGATGTGCATTGGGTCCAGAGACGGTTTCTCACGGGACGATCCGCAGGGACAACCGCAGATTCAACGCTTATCGGGGGAGTTCCCTTTGTTTGCTTCGATCCGCGGACTCGCCGGTTTGCCCGCCCGATGTTCATTTGATTCGGGCACCGGGTCCGGCGTAACCCGCAGAAAAATGTGAGGCATGAAAGGTACCGTCGTGCTGCCGGACGCCTATTTTTGGATGGTCTGGAAGTGGCCCCGAGTGTTTTCCGGCCTCTGAAAACGATCGGCCGCCCGCTCGAAGCCGGGCGGCCACCCTGCACACGGGGTTTTTGCGCGGGATTTTCCGGCTGATTTCCCGAAGCAGCGGGGCGGTTTTTTTATCCAACAACCCTTCAAAACCTGTTCAGATCCATGGATCACCCGCGGCCTTTCAGAGGTCGATGAATCTCAGCCCATGCAATTCGCGCTCTCTGGCCGCGATCTCTTCCTCGACCGCCTCGATCGCAAGCAGCTGATGGGGCCTTACGGAATGGGCGGGCAGGGCCCTTTCCCTTTCCTCCAACTCTCCCTTCAGGCGTTCCAGTTCATTCTCGATCGCAGATCTCCTCTGCGCCAATGCGTCGGCGGCCCTCCGCACTTCCTGGACGAACCGCTGGACTTTTTCGATGTCTTTTTGAAAGCGGACGGGTCTGTCGTCCTTGCCGGCCGCGTTGGTCCAAGTGCAGCTGTCGGCACCTGCCGGACTTACGCTCATGACGGCGTCATAAACGTTGTCGGGCGAGAGTCCTCCAGCCAGGATGACCGGTATGGCGCTTTGCCAGACGAGGTAGCGCGACAGTTCCAAGTCCGGCACCTGCCCCGTGATGCCGATGAACCCTTCGACCGGCTGACGGCCGAGCCAGGTGTCGATCAGGAAGAGATCCGAGGAGGATTCCAGTTCCCTCGCGATTTCGAGTGTGGGAAAGTCCGCGGATCGTCCGGGCAGGGGAACGGGGATGGAGCGGATGATCGCGACCTGGGGCGCAGATTCCTTGATCCGTGCCTGCAACTCCATGACGGGTTCGAGTGGAACGATCTCCAAACTGGGCTTTACCAGCGCCTCGCAGAAATGGAGATAATCCGGCTGGTAGTAGTCGATGGTTCGCAGGAGGGTTTCTTCGTGATCGAAAAGCGGAATGATGCTGCTTTTGGCGCCCGCCGCCCGGGCGATGCGGGAGACTTCCCTCAGGACGGGATCCTGGAAGTCCTCCTGCGAGAGGATGACCGTACCGATGTGATCGACGCCTGCTGCGAGGCATCCTTCCGCCTCTGCGGGGGTTTGAATCTCGTAGATCTGAGTAATCATGACCGCGACGCACCTCCTGACGATAGGTTTATTGGTTCCAATCCGGAAATGGTCTTTTTGGCCAATCTCGGCGTCAATCTGCACGTTTACTTGTGCGGCGACCTGCAGGTCGCCTCCGCGCAAACGCTTGATTTCCTTTATATTGACCAAACCAGGACCCGCCGCGAAGCGGTGGGACTGAGCACGCGTAGCGTGTGAGGAAAATCCTCATTTCCGGATTGGAAACGGGGTTCTGCCGGGAAATCATTTCCGGATGGAAACGTATTGAGGGGCGGAATCCGTATCCGGGTCGAGGAGGCCCCTGGGCTCCATAGATGCTTACAGATGGGAACGAAGGTAGCGCCTATCGGACCGGGAATCAAGCGGTAAAAGCGCACAACACCAGGGCGGAGTTGACAGGCGGATGTGCGACGGCCTTCCTTTTTGGGCTCTGTTGACAGGATGCACTGGATCCGTCCTGGAATTTCGTTTCGTGCAGGGGTTGGTGTTCCGTCTGGACGCGCCTCCGGGATCCGATTTTTTTATTGATAATCATGGGGAAAAGAATAGAATAAAAAATTTGATTTCATTTCAGCAGGACCCTGTTGCTGAGCATCGAGGAGACGAGGAAGGTTTTGAAAAACGAACGGATACGCAATGTCGCCATCATCGCCCACGTGGATCATGGCAAGACGACCCTGGTGGATGCCATGTTCAAGCAAAGTGGCCTCTTCCGCGAAGGGCAGCTTCTGGACGAGCGGATGATGGACACGATGGATCTCGAGCGGGAACGCGGCATCACCATCGCCGCCAAGAACTGCTCCGTCGAGTGGAAGGGTGTCAAGGTCAACATCATCGACACTCCCGGCCATGCCGATTTCGGCGGAGAGGTCGAGCGCGCCCTTTCGATGGCCGACGGGGCGTTGCTGCTGGTGGACGCCTCCGAAGGACCGCTCCCCCAGACGCGGTTTGTGCTCAAGAAAACTCTGGAGGCGGGTCTCAAGGTGATCGTGGTCATCAACAAAATCGACCGGAAGGATGCCCGGCCGAAGACCGTTCTGGATCAGATCTATGACCTCTTCATCGACCTCGGGGCCAGTGAGGAGCAGTTGGAGTTCCCCCTCCTGTATGCGGTCGGCCGGGAGGGCGTGGTCAAGGAGCGGCTGGAGGATCAGGCAGAGAACCTGCACATTCTCTTTGACACGATACTGAAAGAGATCCCCGCACCAGCCACTGATGCCGGACAGCCTTTTCAGATGCTCGTTGCGGATCTCGGCTATTCGGATTATCTTGGGCGCCTGGCGGTCGGCCGCGTGGTGCACGGCGTGGTGCGTCAGAAGGAGAGCCTGGTCTGCATCGGCGAAGACGGAAAGGAGAAGGCGCTCAAAGTCGTGACCCTGCAGACCTATCAGGGAATGGGTTTCAAAGAGGCGGAGTCGGCCGAGGCGGGAGACATCATTGTCCTTTCGGGGATCGAAGAGGTGAAGATCGGCGACACCATTTGCACCCGTGAGGCTCCGAGAGTCCTGCCTCGCATCCGGGTCGACGAACCGACGGTGAGCATGAAATTCACCATCAACACCTCCCCTTTCTCCGGCCGGGAAGGACGATACGTGCAGTCCAGCAAGATCCGCGAACGCCTCCTCAAGGAAACCTTGCGCAACGTCGCCATCCGGGTGGAAGAGACGGAAGACAGGGAAAGCTTTAATGTCAAGGGGCGTGGGGAATTCCAGATGGCCATCCTGATCGAGACCATGCGAAGGGAGGGCTTCGAGTTCTGTGTCGGGCGGCCGGAAGTGATTTTCAAGACGGAGGGGGGGCAGCGGCTCGAGCCCCTGGAGCGGCTCTTCATTGACTGCGACGAGGCGTATATCGGGGTCGTGACGGAAAAGCTGAACATCCGCAAGGGGCACCTGGTGGATCTCGCCAATGCCGGGCATGGCCGCGCGCGTCTGGAATTCAGTGTCCCCTCGAGGTCTCTCATCGGTTACCGGGATGAATTCCTGACCGATACGAGGGGGACCGGCATCATGAACGCCTACTTCGATGGATACGGCCCTTATCGCGGCGTTTTCCCCACCCGTTTCACCGGCTCCATCGTCTCGGACCGGCAGGGTATTTCGGTGGCCTACGCCCTTTTCAACCTGGACCCGCGCGGCCGCCTCTTCATTCCGCCTGGAGTCGCGGTTTACGAAGGGATGATTATCGGAGAACACAACCGCGAGAACGACATCAATGTGAATCCGTGCAAGGAGAAGAAGCTTTCCAACGTGCGTGCGGCCGGCAAGGACGAAAACATCATCCTGACGCCGCCGACTCCTATGCCTCTCGAAAGGGCGATCGATTTTATCCGGGAAGACGAGTTGGTCGAGGTGACTCCCAAGTCCATCCGCCTCCGGAAATGGGTGCTTTCGGCCCAGGATCGGCATCTGGTCCGGGCGGCGGAGAAAAAGAACCGGGCCGCCTGAGGCCGGAGGCGCGCGTTTTCTGGGGGCCGGCCTGCGAGCGGACCCGGGGTCGCGTTTTCCATCCATGGAAGAAGGCACCTCTCCGTGTTTGAAAGGGTCGAGTCGGACCGCGTCCGGAAGAAGGCTCCAGTGGGAACCGGGGGCAGTGCATGATACCGATCAGGGACAACATCCGTTCCAGGACCTATCCGGTTGTCAACAGCCTGCTGATCGCGGCCAACGTATTGGTCTACCTGATCCAAATGGCGCAGGGGCCCTGGCTCGACCGTTTTATCTTCCTGTATGGGCTCGTGCCGGCGCGTTATTCGATTCCGGAGGTGAGCGCCCACTTCACCTTCGTCGAACAGGCCCTGCCCTTTCTCTCCTTCATGTTCCTTCACGGCGGCTTCTGGCACTTGCTTGGCAACATGTGGTTCCTCTATATTTTTGGGGACAACGTAGAGGACAACCTGGGACCGTTCCGTTACCTGGTGTTCTATCTGCTCTGCGGGCTTTCTTCGGGCCTGAGTCATTTGTTCATCAACTTCCATTCCCAGATTCCCACCGTTGGTGCGAGCGGGGCGATAGCAGGGGTGATGGGGGCCTACTTTCTGCTGTTTCCGGGCTCCCGCATTCTGACGGTGATCCCGATCTTTTTTATTCCTTATTTTATTGAAATACCCGCATTTTTCTTTCTGGGAATCTGGTTTTTGATCCAGTTCATCAGCGCCGCCGGTACGCCAGCCCACGGCGGGGGGATCGCCTGGTGGGCGCACATCGGCGGTTTTGTCTTCGGGATGATTCTGCTGAAAATTTTTCAGCGCCTGCCAGCGACGGGGTTCAGCAGGGAGGTGCGCCGGAAGACCGCGAAGCAGACCAGCCACCGTTTGCAGGTGATTCATCCTGTGGGTTCGGGAGAGGAGCCGCATCTCTATGGGACCGTCACCATTACCGCGAGAGAGGCCGAAGAAGGGGCTCACAAGATCGTCAACATCCCGTGGGGGTATCAAAAGCGTCCGTTCAGGGTGACGATCCCTGCAGGTGTGCAGGCCGGCACCTATCTGCGTCTTGCCGGCCTCGGGAAAAGAATCGACACCGAACGCCGCGGCGATCTTTTTCTGAAGGTCCAGATCGAGTGATTTAGCTGCCGGAGACCAATCCTCTTTTGCGATTGGAGACATGAGGGTGCCTGTTGATTTGCCGTAGAGAATCTTTTCGGGGCGGAGGGGGCGGTGACGGATCTGATCTTTCTTGGGACAGGGGGCGCCTGGAGGGTGCCGGAGCTGAACTGCGATTGTTTCATTTGCCGGGAGATGCGGCGAAGGGGGGAATCGCGGGGAAGGACCGCGCTGCTCCTGAAGGGGGAAAGACGCCTTCTGATCGATTGCGGTCCGGATATCTCCGAACAGCTTTCCCGCCATGAGATCGGGGGTCTGGATGCAGTCCTGATCACCCATGAGCACGGCGATCATTATCTAGGTCTCGATGAGCTGTTTTCTTACAAGCGAACGGTGCCGAAGGGGAAGTACCGGTCCATTCCCGTCTATATGACGGCCCCCGCCTGGCAGATCGTGTCGCGGCGGTTCGGCTATCTGGTAGACTTGGAGGTCATACGGCCGGTGATCGTGGTGCCGGGATGCTGGGAAAGGGCGGCGGACTTCGCCATTTTTCCGTTCAAGACGGAGCATGGGGCTTTCGCGGCGGGTTCAGTCGGGTATCTGATCGAGGTGCCGGAATCCGGCGGGCCGCCCCTGCGTGTAGTCTATCCCTCCGATTTCATGACGCTCCCGGATGTGCCGTCCGAACTGCTGCAGCCGGACTATCTGGTGATGCAGTCTTTCTGGCTGCATGAACCCACCCGCAATCGCCCCCATCATATGAGCCTCCAAAGGGCGTTGGATTACATTCGGCTTCTGAATCCCCGGCGGGAGACCTTTCTGGTGCACATCGGTGACGGGGATTTTGTCCCGGGTGACCCGGCCAACGGCATGGCCAAGAAAGTTGCCCCAAAAGAGCCCCTTCGGGCCCCGAACGGAGGGGATCCCTATCCCGTTCCGCGCTGCCAGGCCGAGTGGCAGCAAGTGGTGGACCGGATTACGGCAGACTACGGACTCCCGTCCCGTGTGACCGTGGCTTTCGACGGCCTGCTCCGTCCGCTCTGAACCGTTGGGCAGGAAGATGGCCTGTCTGTGCGTCCCCCTGTGCTGGGCCCGTCGGCTCCTCCTAGCGTGGGTGGCCTTTGTCATGCGCCCCTGAAAAAGGGGTTGAACCGTTTTTCCTGGCCGATGGTGGTGTGGGGGCCGTGGCCCGGATAAACCCGCAGAACATCCCCTAAGGGGAAGATTTTTTCGGTGACGCCGCGGATCAAGCCGGCGTGATCCCCGCCAGGGAAGTCGGTGCGGCCGATGGAGCCCGCAAAAAGGGTGTCCCCGGTGAAAACGGCGCCGGGGGCCAAGAAACACACCCCGCCCGGTGAATGACCGGGGGTATGGATTACGGAAAGCGTCAACGTGCCCACACCTATCTGTTGTCCTTCATGGAGCGGGCCGTCAGGCGGGAATTCGAGCGCAGGCGCGTCCGCGGGGTGGATCAGGACGGGGGCGCCGGTGATCTTTTTGAGTTCCTTCGCCCCCCCAGTGTGGTCGAAATGTCCGTGGGTCAGAAGAATCGCAGTAATTTGCAGGCCGCTCTGCGAAATTTCTTTTGTAATCCTGAAAACCTCGTCCCCTGGATCGATCACTGCGCCTTGAAACGTTTTCTTACATCCGAGGATGTAGCAGTTTGCCTGATAGGCGCCGACCGTCATCTTTTTCAACATGAGATCCCTTTCTGATTCTTTTGTGGCATCCGTTGGCTGTTGTCC
Organism: Desulfatiglans anilini DSM 4660; assembly: GCF_000422285.1. Taxonomy (NCBI): domain Bacteria; kingdom Pseudomonadati; phylum Thermodesulfobacteriota; class Desulfobacteria; order Desulfatiglandales; family Desulfatiglandaceae; genus Desulfatiglans; species Desulfatiglans anilini. The sequence goes on along the minus strand of NZ_AULM01000009.1, from coordinate 69,954 downwards.
ATCCAGAAACGGTCCTCTCTTCCAACGGCTTCGCCACGCGGTCCCGCCGCAAAGCGGTGGGGCTGAACACGCGCCGCGTGTGAAGAAACCGGGACCCGCCCCGCAGGGGTGGGACTGAGCACCCGAAGGGTGTGAAGAAAAATCCTCATTTCCGGATTGCAAACTTGGTCATAATGGGCCATCTTTCGCGGATGAAAACCAATGATCGATTGGAGCAGGAGCCGCCTCTTTGCCAAAAACCGGCTTTGGCCCAGGTCTTCTTCGCTGCAGAGCCGGTTCTTGTCTCCTGACGATCTGCGAAGATTTCCGACATCCAATTTATAAAATATGTCTTGAAGGGCTTAAATCAAGGTGCGTGGCGTCTGCTTCAGAGGCACTTTTTCCGGTCACTGGACTATTTCCCCAGGAAAAGCGGGAATGGGAGTCCCCTTTGCGGCCCTTAACGGCGCCGAAGCTGCGCATGTGTTTTTCTGCGGATGCGTGTCCTGGCGGTATCGTTCAGGAACGGGATTTCGGAAAGGAAGGGTTATCTGTGTCTCATGAATTTCCTGTCTTTTTAAATCAAGCGGAGAGCACGTCGTTTCTGCAAGATCGACGAGTTGATTGCTCAATCATCTGGATGAGCTTCGTTTAGTGGCGAAAATGAAGTTTCCATCCGGAAGTGGTCTTTTTGGCCAATCTCGGCGTCCATCTGCCCGTTGGTTTGTGCGGCGACCTGCAGGTCGCCTCCGCGCAAATGCTTGATTTTCTGGATATTGGCCAAAATGGGACCCGCCCCACAGGGGCGGGACTGAGCACGCTCAGCGTGTGAAGAAAAATCTTCATTTCCGGAGTGGAAACCGGGTTCTGCCGGGATATCATTTTCAGATGGATACTAATGGGGTATACCTATTGATGATTTTCTGAGGAGTATGATTATCATGAAAAAAACGCTGCAGATGCGAAGATTGAGATCGGAAGAAATCGGCATTTTCCGGATGATAATGATGAATATGTTGTATAATTCACCGGATCCTTATGCGACGATTATGTATCCGATTGATATTGATCCTTTTAATAAGCTAATAGACGAATTCAAAAAATCTGGAAAATCTATCAGTCTTCACGCAATATACAATAAAATGTTTTCGATTGTTATTTCTGAAAATCCAATTGCCAACCAAATGATTTTCGGTAATAAGGTTTACCAAAAGGAAGGCGTTCATATTGCGAATGGATTCTTGCTGCCTGGGAGTAATGAGGTTTTAGTGCCTTTAATTATGGAGAACTGCCAGTTGAAGTCTTTGGAGACGATTCAACGAGAGCTGAAACGTACGATGATTTCAAAGGCAAAAGAATTCTCAACGCCACCCAAAAAGTTGAATGTGCAGATCATGGGGATGATGATCAGGTTAGGATTCACTAAATTGATCGGTGAGAAGAAATTGTTCGAAATGGGGTTTGAAAAGGGGGTGGTTTCAAATATTTTCTTTTTAAATCACACGTTTAAAAATCCTTCGACTTTCATTTTCATTAAGCCGGTGATCGGTAATGTGCCCGTTAGGATACATGCACACTCACCGGTCCCGCATCTTTTTCTGGAAAACAATCATGTGAGAGAAAAACATGTCGCTTTGTTTAGCGTGACGGTGGACCACCGGATAGGGCACGGTTTGCACATGCAGGAAATAGGCGAATCTCTTCAAAAGATTGCGGCTGATCCGGAAAAATTTCTTCTGTAGATGTCTCTTGGGCCTATGGCGAAACCCATGCTTCAGGTGTGATCCAACGACGGGCGGTTGACTTGTGCTGACACGGGTGTTAGTTTGGTTTAACAAAATTATGATTTTTTTGCCGCTGCAAATCCGAACCAGTGATCATTCCAGAACTTGCGTCACGCTGCAACGCCCGGGGGATTGTTTTGTCTCGGGAAGGGTTCCCGAGGTCGTGTCCTGATGATCTCATCGACTAAAGGGCCGCTTGTTTTCTGGTGAGCGATTTGCTTCCGGTGTTCATCTGGGTTTCAGTCTGAAGGCGGGAGAAGGTCATGAAAAAAACGCTGTTTGGACTTGTGACAGCCTGGATCATCTTAGCCGCGGGATGCGCCGGGCAGCCACCGTTGCCGCCAGGCTATGATTTCGGAAAGAATGCTCTTGTCATCCACGTAAAGACCGACAAAGAAATCCTGCCTGTGCAGGACAGAGAGGCCCTTCTCAGCCTTTGCGTTCTTCAACTGAATGAAACCGGTGCATTCGAGCGGTATGCCGATGAACCTCACGGCCTCGAAACCCTAAAGGAATGCGTCCTGATGCCGCCAGGGGGTGTTTACGCGAAAAAGCTCGGCATTCGCCCGGGGCAGGACTATACCTTTGTCCTGGATCGAGCTCAGGGCTCGCGATTCGTTGGCTTGGTGGCCGGTTATGCAGGTTTGGGTAAATCGGCTACGGTTCGTCTGTTCGAGATCCCCCTCGTCGAGATCAAGAAAGGCTGGATGCTTCGCAGGTCCTTGCAGGAGACGGATCTGGTGATTCGTTTGACGTTGGGGCGGGCAGGCATCGAGAGCGCCGAGACCGCTTCACACGGTGACTGATCTGCGGGCCTGCCGTCCGGTCAGCGGTTGAGTCCGCGCAGGGATCATTCGGGCGGCCTGCAAACGCCGCAGCGGCGGCATTTCCCGACCTCGCAAATGTCAGACTCCTCCTCCGCCATTGCCAGGCGGTACTCACGGAGCAAGTGCTCCTTGCTGATGCCGTGTTCGACGAAGTCCCACGGTAAAATCTCATCGAGGGCCTTCTCCCGCGATACGAAGAAGTCCGGGTTGATTTCCGATTCTTTCAAGGCCTTTTTCCAGTTGCCGTCCGAAAGGTGCACATCCATGAGGATACGCGATACCCGTCGGTCCCCCAGGGCCAGCAGCGCCTGGATGTAGGCCCAGCGGGGCACGTCGAACGTCGCCTTCACGCCCCCCTCGCGTGCAAATGCCTGTTTCAGCCATGCCTGTTTTTTCTTGAGTTCACGGACCTCTTCGAGGTTGAACCATTGAAAGGGTGTGAATGGTTTGGGGACGAAGCAGTTGATGCTCAGCCGCATCGGACGCAGGGTGCCCCGTGGCGCGGAGGCCTTGATCATCTGGTGCTTGATGGCTTTGACCAGGCGTACCATTTCGGAGAGGTCTTCCTGGGTTTCGGTCGGCAGGCCGATCAGGAAGTAGAGCCGCAAGGCGAAATCGGACGTTTCGGCGATCGAGCGCGCTGCGTCGAGGATTGCCTGCCGAGAGAGGTGCTTGTTGATCACCCGGCGAAGCCGCTCTGAACCCGCTTCGGGGGCGATGGTCACGGTTTTCCGGCCGGCAGCCTTGAGGTGCGCCAGTAGAACGGGGGTCAATGCATCGGCACGCAGCGAAGAAGCGGAAAAGGAGCCGCCTCTTTCAAGGATGAACGCCGTGAGCGCCTCGATCTCGGGCAGGTCGTTGACGCACGGGGCCAGAAGGCCGATCTCCGCATGATCCGTGAGCACTCCCTCGATGCAGGTGCGGAGGTCCTCGATTTTGTGCCAGCGGGGCGGGCGGTACACATACCCCGCGGCGCAGAAGCGGCAGGAGCGTCCGCAGCCGCGGCCCAGTTCCACCAGGGGGCGCCCGCCGAACTCGGTCTCCGCCGTGATGATTTGTGAGCGGGCCGGGGGCGGCGTCAGGTTCCTGCGCCTGCCTACGGTTATCTTAGACGGGACGGCGTCGTGGTTCGGGCTGAACGACGCGATGCGCCCGTCTCCGCTATAGGCCACGTCATAAAGAGAAGGGACGTACAGGGACGGGACTCGAGTGGCGAGTTCCCTGAGGGTTTCGCCGCGCGGCGTTCCTTGGCGCAGCGAATCCACGAACAGGTCCAGGAAGGGTTGGAGGGTCTCCTCGGCCTCCCCGAGGAGGAAGAAATCGATGAAGTGCGCCAGCGGTTCCGGATTGAGAAAGGTGGTGACGCCTCCTGCCATGACGAAAGGATCGGTGTCGCGCCGGTCCTCGGCGGCCAGTGGCACCTTGGCCAGATCGAGGATCTGCAGAATGTTCGGGTAGTCGTTCTCGAACGGGAGGGAGAAGGCCAGGAGATGAAAGTTCCTGACCGGTGATTGCGATTCGAGCGAGAGGAGCGGTCTGCCTGTTTGACGGTAAAGCTTGATCTCCGGGCCCTCCGGCAGGAAGACCCGTTCCGCCAGCACGTCCGGTCTCAGATTCATCAGCCCGTAGACCGATTGAAATCCGAGGTTGGACATACCGAGGCGGTAGGCATTGGGGAAGGCCAGAGCGATGGCACAGCGTCCTCCCCAATCCTTTCCGATCCAGCCCTTTTCCCCTGCAAGTTTTCGGCGGTATAGGGAAATCAACTGGTCCGCCATGGCGGTCTCTCTCTCCGGAGCATCTCTGATCGGCCCTGGTCCGGATCAATCGGCCTTGACGCGCATAAAGGTCGGGATTTCCAGATTTTCCCTGAAACCCAGTTTGCCGAAAAGCCCTTTCTTCTTTTTCTGCCTGTCCGGGGCGGTGTCCTCTGATTCGTCCGGCAGGGATTTGCCGATCCGCTGAAAGGTCGGTGTATCCAGGTCCAGTCTCTCTCCATTCAGGCGCACTGTCCAGGTTTCGCCGGCCTCTTCGGGGCTGATATCCCGAATCTTGACGACATTGGCATATTCCCTCTTGCCGGTGGTGGTCGGACCGCTCTTGGGCAGGGCCTCTTCTTCCGCCGGCGCGCGGTCGATGCCGGTCGCGATGACGGTCACGTGCACCTCCTCGCTGCAGTTCTCGTCGTAAACCACACCGAAAAAGATATCGGCGTCGTCGTTGGCTTCGCCCTTGATGTACTTGGAGGCTTCTTCGATTTCGTCCAGGGTCATGTCGTAGGAGCCGGTGATGTTCATGAGCAGCCCTCTTGCGCCGCGGATGGACAAGTCTTCGAGGAGGGGGCTGTTGATAGCCATCTGTGCGGCCTCGATGGCGCGGTTTTCACCGGTCGCCCGCCCCATGCCCATGATGGCCGTGCCGTTCTGCTCCATGACCTTCTTGACATCGGCGAAGTCCAGGTTGATGAAACCGGTGCTCATAATGAGGTCGGAGATGCCGCGGACGGCCTGCAGCAGGACATCGTCGGCCCTGACGATCAGGTCCTTGAAACTGGCGTTCTTGCCGCCGAGGGCCTTCAGCCGTTCATTCGGAATGACGATCAGGCTGTCGACCTCGCTTTTGAGTCTTTCGATCCCCTCCAGGGCCCGTGCCAGCCGTTTGCGCCCCTCGAATTCAAAAGGCTTCGAGACCACAGCGACCGTGAGGGCTTTGGTGTCCTTGCACTCGCGGGCGACGATCGGCGCAGCGCCTGTCCCGGTTCCGCCTCCCATCCCTGCGGTGATGAACACCATGTCAGCGCCTTCGACGGCCTCCCTGACCTCGTTGATGCTTTCCTCCGCAGACGCGGCTCCGATTTCCGGATCGGCGCCGGCGCCCAGTCCTTTGGTCGTCTCAGGGCCCAGTTGAATGCGGTATGGGCAGGATGAACGGTCGAGGTCCTGGCAGTCCGTATTGGCTGCAATGAGATCGACGCCTTTCAATTTTGCGGCGATCATGTTGTTGATGGCGTTTCCGCCCGCACCCCCGATGCCGATGACCTTGATTTTGGCCTGATACCGCTCTTTTTCCTCTACAAACTCAAATTTCATGGTGTCCCTCCTCCTTCCTCCAGGGTTGAATGGTGTCCATCCGTAAAAGGTCTCGTCGCCGCGTTTCGACGTCGGGCCGAAGATCCCATTTCAAGGGATCTCCGCCAGGTTCGCCGGCCCCCGGTGCCCGATCTCCTGGGCAGCGGCCGGAGAGCCTTTTCCCGGATCGCAAGGGTGGATAATCTCGGAAAGCGCTTCCGCTCGAACGTGAAAGGACGTCTCACGGAAAGCGATCGTTCTGATCATGGTGTCCTCGAATCAAATGATGTCCTTGAACCACTTCTTCATTCTGGCCATGACACGGTTGAAGATGTTGTTGTCCCTAATACGAAACTTTTTCTGCTTCTTTCTCGTTTTAGCCCCATAGATGACCAGACCCACCGCTGTTGCGTACATCGGGCGGTTCACGACCTCCACCAGACCCTTGATGCCCTGGGGGTAGCCGATTCTGACCGGTGTGTCGAAGACCTGTTCGGCCACCTCGACGATCCCGGGCAGTTCGGAAGAGCCGCCCGTCACCACCACGCCGGAGCGGATGTCGCCTTCGTAACCCGAGTGGACCATTTCCCCGTAGATCAGCGAGAAGATCTCTTCGACTCTCGGTTCCAGGATTTCACCCAGGATCTGGCGTGAAAGCGTTCTTGATTTCCTGCCCGCCACCCCGGGGACCTCGATGGTTTCATCGGGGCCGATGAGAGAGGAGAGGCTGCAGCCGTACCGGATCTTGATTTTTTCTGCGTCCGTTTTAGATGCGCGCAACCCGACGGCGATGTCGTAGGTCAGGTTGTCGCCGCCCAGGGGAAGGACGCTCGTGTGTTTGATGGTGCCCCCGGAAAAGATCGCCAGGTCGGTCGTTCCGCCACCGAAGTCGATCAGGGCCGTGCCGAGGGTTCTCTCTTCCCGGCTCAGGACGGCCTCGCTCGAGGCGAGGGGCTGCAGGACGATATCGCACACGTCCAGGCCCGCCCGGTTGGCGCATTTGATCAGGTTCTGAGCGGAGGTGACGGAGCCGGTGACGATGTGCACCCTCGCCTCGAGGCGGACGCCGGACATCCCGAGAGGATCGATGATCCCCCCTTGATCGTCGACGATGTACTCCTGCACCAGGGTGTGGATCACCTCGCGGTCCATGGGGATGGCCACTGCGCTGGCGGCTTCGATGACCCGGTCGATCTCTTTCTGCGTGACCTCCTTTTCCTTCAGCGCGATGACCCCCTGGCTGTTGAAGCCTTTGACATGGCCACCGGCGATGCCGATGTAGACGGAGCTGATTTCGCATCCGGCCATCGTCTCCGCTTCTTCGATGGCCTCTTTGATGGAATCGACGGTGTTCTCGATGTTGATGACGACGCCTTTTCTAAGGCCTTCGGACGGGTGGCTGCCCATGCCGATGATCTCTATGCCGTCCGGCCTCACGTCCCCCACTACGGCACAGATCTTGGTTGTTCCGATGTCCAGGCCTACAATGATGTCTCCTGCCATAGATCCTGTCTCCCATTCAGGGGCGCTGCTCAGCTCTTCGCAAAGGCTGCCACTGCGCCTTCGGTATAATTCAGGTTGATGCTTCTCAGCCGCTCCAACTCGCCTTTCTCCTGGAGATACGACGTGAGTTGCCTCAGGTTGGGCATGGCCTCGGCCAGGGCATCCGGCGCGCATTCGATCCGGGCGTCCATGTGCGTGTAGTAGAGCGAGAGATCCGATCTGTCTTTGAGGTGGATCTCCGCGAGGTTGTCTACTGCCCAGGGCGGTTGTTCAGCCCCCAGGGTGTTCAAGATGTCGACCGCACGAGCAAGCAGGCTCGGGAGGTCCGGGGAATCCGCCGGAACCCCTGTGATCACCGGGAAATTGACCGGATCTACGGCGGTGACCCGCTTGAAAAGCTCCCCGTGTTTGTTCAGGAACCGGGCGTGGTCCAGGACTACGATCGCTACGGGTTCTTCCTTCTCGACGCTGATGACGAGGGTGTGGGGAAGGCGCCTTTCGATCTGGACACGGCGTACCCAGGGATGAACTTCCATGTCACGTTTGAGCTTCCCCAACTGGATTCCGGCGAGGCTCAAGCCGCTGTGCAGCTTTCCCATGGCCATCAGTTCCCTTTCGAGTACGGGATCGGCGCCCTCGACCTGCACGATCTCCAGCCTGAGCAGCGGGGAGAGCAGGGCGAACTGATAGAGGGAGAGGAAGAAGGCGCTCAGGAGCCCGATGGCGCAGAGAACTCCGGCAAGGCTCAGGACCCCTTTTCCAAAACTGTTCAAGAGTCTGGGGATCCAGCTGTAGTCTGACCGACGCTTGATACGGTTGCCTCTGGACATCACTCCTCACCTATGATTTGAATTTCCGCCTCGAGCAAAATTCCGTGCCGATCATGCACCCGCTCGCGTGCAAGCGTCATGAGTGCCAGGACATCGGCAGCCGTGGCCGTACCGGTGTTGACAATGAAATTCGCGTGCTTCCTGGATATCTCGGCCCCACCGATCCGTTTCCCCTTCAGGCCGGCCTCCTCGATCAGCCGGCCGGCAAAATCTCCGGGAGGATTCTTGAAGACGGACCCTGCGCTGGCCGCCCCCCATGGTTGGCCGGCCTTGCGTCTTTGCAAAAACGTCTGGAGGCGTCGGCGCACCGCCTCGGAGGAAGAGGGCTCGACGTTCAGGCCGGCCTCCAGGATCACCGTCTCCGGGGGGAACTCAGCCTGCCGGTAGCGGAAACGCAGCTCCGCGCACTCCATGACCCTCACCTCGCCCGACGCGGTCAGGATGGTTACGGATGCGAGGCTCGATGCGATCTCCTTCCCGAATGCCCCGGCATTCATGGCGACCGCGCCTCCGACAGTCCCGGGGATCCCCGCAAGATATTCGAGCCCGGTAAAACCGTCCGCCAGAGACCGGCGCATGAGCGATCGAACAGGCAAACCCGCCCCCGCCGTCACCAGAAACGGGTTCATGGCGGCCCGCTCAAAGGAAGCCAGGGCGCCTTTCAGGACGATGAGCACCCCGGGCACTCCTCCATCCCGCACGAGGAGGTTGCTCCCGGCTCCCAGGAGCCGCCAGGGAATGGCCTCGCGGCGGAGAAACGCCAGAACCCGCGCCAGTTCCTCTCTATCCCGTGCCGCATAGACCGCTTCGGCCGGGCCTCCGATACGAAAGGTGGTGTATCGGTCCATCGGGGCGTTCCAGGTCACCTGCGCGCCGGTCAATTCATCCATTCCAAGACGCTGCGCTTCCGTCATCCTCATGGCTTCCGGTCGAGTTTTTCGAGGGCCCGTTCCCCTACGCGGTGGATGTCACCCGCCCCGAGGGTGATCAGCACATCGCCGCTTTGGAGGATGCCCATGAGCTTGTCGAGCGGGTCCTCGTCTTCGGGGCACAGATGGACATCCTTGTGCCCGCGTTCCTTGATGCCCTGCGCCAGCCAGACCGAGTTCACCCCCGGGATGGGACGCTCCCCCGCCGGGTAAATCGGCGCGATGATCAGGACGTCGGCCTCGTTGAAGGCTACGACGAAGCGGTCGTAAAGGTCTTTCGTCCGGCTGTAACGGTGTGGTTGAAAGAGCACGACGATGCGATTGTCCGGCCAGCAGTCGCGTGCAGTTCTCAGAACGGCCATGATCTCGGTCGGATGGTGGCCGTAGTCGTCGACCACCTGCACTTCGCCGGCCGTACCCTTGCGTTGAAATCGCCGGGCGAGCCCCCCTAGGTTCTCCAGTCCCTTGCGGATCACTTCGATGCCGAGGTCGAGCTCGAGGGCGACCCCGATGGCGGCCAGCGCGTTCAGGACGTTATGCTCGCCCGGCATGCCGACCATGACCCGCCCGAGTGAGCGGTTCAGGTGGAGCACCTCGAAGCTGACCGCCATGGGATGCTTTTGGAGGTCTTTGGCACGGAGGTCGGCCTGCGAGGTCATACCGTAGGTCAGGCAGCGTTTCTTCAAGCGCGGCAGGATGTTCTGTATCTCCTCGTTGTCGAGGCACAGGACCGACACGCCGTAAAAGGGCACCTTGTTGATGAACTGCACAAAGGTTTCGTAAAGGGCTTCCAGGCTGCGGTAGTGGTCCATGTGCTCGCGGTCGATGTTGGTCACCACGGCGATGGTGGGAGAAAGCACCAGAAAAGAGCCGTCGCTCTCGTCGGCCTCGGCCACGAGGAAAGGACCCTGCCCCGGTTTGGCATTCGAGCCGCCCCAGATATCCAGCCGCCCCCCGATGACCACGGTGGGGTCGAGCCCTCCATTGGTGAGGATCGATGCGACCATCGACGTAGCGGTCGTCTTGCCGTGTGCGCCCGCCACGGCGATCCCGTATTTGAGGCGCATCAGCTCCGCAAGCATCTCAGCCCGCGGGATCACGGGGATAGCGAGTTCTCTGGCGGCAACCAGCTCCGGGTTGTCCGGAGCCACCGCCGAAGAAAATACGACCACGTCGGCCCCCAGGGTATGTTCGGCCCTGTGGCCCTCGAAGACCGCGGCGCCCAATCCGGCAAGCCGCCGGGTGACCTGGGAGACTCTCAGGTCGGAGCCGCTCACCTCATACCCGAGGTTGAGCAGCAGTTCGGCGATGCCGCTCATGCCGATGCCCCCGATGCCGACGAAGTGAATCCTCTTTGTCTTGCCGAATGGTCGCATGCCTTTGGACTGCCTTTCCTGGTTGTTTTTGTTGCCATCCCGGGCTCTCAGGGGCAGGCGCCCCGAGCCCCCGGGTTCAGCCGCGGAGCGAACTTCGCCCCTCCGCGCATTGCAGGATGCCCTCCACGATCGCCGCGGCGGCGTCCGGCCGGCTCAGCAGGGCGACGTTCCGCCTCATTTCGTCCAGCCGCTCAGGATGGGCTGCCAGGTCTGAAATGACATCGGCAAGCTTGCCGCCGGTCAGCTCAGACTGCCGGATCATGAGGGCGCCCCCCGCATGGACGAGGCTTAGGGCATTCGATTCCTGATGGTTGTTCGCCGCATAGGGATACGGCACCAGGACGGACGGTTTTCCGGCTGCAGCGAGTTCGAAGACCGTCGTCGCGCCGGCGCGCCCGATGACGAGGTGCGCTTCGGCGTATGCCCCGGCCATGTTATCGATGAACGGGAAAACCTCCGCCGGGACACCGTGAGCCCTGTATCCTTGCTGGACCGCCTCGAAGTCGTCCTTCCCGGTCTGGTGGATGATCCTGAACGCCCTTCCGTTCTGCACCAGGTCCGCAACGGCCGGTATCATCACCTCGTTGATGGCCTTTGCCCCCTGGCTTCCACCGACCACGAGGAGGGTGAAAGGGGAGCCGGCGGCAGGCCCTTTTCCCCGGACGGCGAGAATTTCCTTCCTGACCGGGTTCCCCGTGAGCACGATCCGATCACCCTTCAGGTAAGGGCGGCTCTCTTCGAACGAGATGAAGACGCGGTCGACCACCCGCGACAGCCAGCGATTCGTCAAGCCGGGGAAGGAGTTCTGCTCGTGGATCGCCGTCGGGATGCCCATCCATCTGGCGGCGAGGCATGCGGGCCCCGCGGAGTAACCTCCCATGCCGATCACGGCTGCCGGCTGACATTCTGTCAGGATGGCCCGGGATTGAAGAATGCTGCGCGGCACCATCACTGCAGAGGAGAATTTCCGGCGCCATCCCCGGCCCTGGAGGCCTTCGATGTCGATGCTCCGGGTGGTCTGTCCGTGGCGGGCCAGGATCTCGGCTTCCATCGGACGATGACTGATGATGAACACGGTGACGGAGCCGGGGATGCGAAACCGGATTTCATCCGCTACGGCGATACCGGGGAACAGGTGCCCTCCGGTTCCGCCGCCGGCGATGATGAAGCAGGGTGTATTTGCGATGCTCCGCATACGCGGCCTCCCGTCCGCTCGTTACTGTTTCGCCGAAATGCGCATCAGAATACCGACAGCCATCAGATTCATCACCAGGGCCGACCCTCCGTAGCTGATGAAGGGCAGCGTCAGGCCCTTGGTGGGCAGCAGCCCCATAACGACGCTCATGTTGATCAGGACCTGGAGCCCCAGAAAGAAGCTGAGGCCGAAGGCCAGGTAACTTGAATAAAGGTCGCGCGCGTTGAGGGCGATGTAGATGCCTCGCATGATCAAAATCCCGAAGAGGACGGTGATCAAGGCCACGCCTACGAAGCCCATCTCCTCCGCGGCGATCGAAAGCGCGAAATCCGTGTGCGGCTCCGGGAGATAAAAAAGCTTTTGCTTGCTGTTTCCGAGTCCTACCCCCAGCAATCCGCCCGAACCGAAGGCCAGGAAGGAATGAATGATCTGGAATCCGATCCCCTGAGGGTCCTCCCAGGGGTCGAGAAAGGCCATCAAGCGTTTTACACGGTATTCCGCGTGCATGATCATGTATATCAGCGGGGGGATGGCTGTGGCCGCGAGGATGCCGAGCTGCCAGAAGCGGGCCCCGCCCACGAAAAGCATGACGAAGGTCCAGGCCCCGATGATGACGGTCGTCCCCAGGTCCGGCTGAGAAAGGATCAAGAGCATCATGACGCCTATCACGGCGAGATGGAAAAGCACGCCTTTCGTGAAGCTGGACATCTCCGGGCCCTTCTTGGCCATGGAATAGGCCAGGAAGACGGCCAAGGAGAATTTGGCCATTTCGGATGGCTGAAAGGCGAGCCCGCCCAGCCGCAGCCAACGAGTGGCGCCGCCTGCATGCAGACCCAGGCCGGGGATGTGAAGGGCGAGCAGAAGCGCAAGGCTCAAACCCAGCAGTGGATAGGCCCCCCGGTGCAGATATTTTTCAGGGACGTTCCTGAGGATGATCATCATCAGAATTCCGAGGATGCAGTACACGGCCTGTCTTTTAAGGAAAAAATGGCCGTCGTTCATTCGCAGGGCCGCCAGATTGGAACTCGCGCTGTAGACGACGACCAGACCGATCGCGAGCAGAAACACCGTCGGGATCAAGAGCATGAGATCATAGCCGGAGCTGGTGGTCTGTTTTTCAGCCATGGCTGAGCGCCTCCACCGCTTGACGGAATACCCTGCCCCGATGGGCGTAATCGGAGAACATGTCGAAGCTCGAGCAGGCAGGTGCAAGGAGGACCGTGTCGCCGGGTTTCGCGAGCGCGAAGGCCTTGGCGACCGCCGCCTCGAGGGTCCCGGCCATTGAAAATGCGATTCTGCCCGAAAAGTCGGCCGCGATGAGGTTTTTGGCCTCCCCGATCAGGATGGCGTGCCGGATGCGCTTCTCACCTGCATCGGCGAGGGGCCTGTAATCCGCACCCTTGTGTCTGCCCCCTGCGATCAGCACGATCGGGGCGGGCACGCTTTCGATGGAACGAACGGCTGCATCCACATTGGTGGCCTTGGAATCGTTGTAGAAAGAGACCCCATCCTGCTCGCCGACCTTCTCCAGGCGGTTGGGCAGGGCACGGAACCGGTCGATGGCCTGCTGTATGGCGGTTTCAGGGATGCCCACGGCGAGGGCGGTCAGGATCACGGCCATTACGTTCTCAAGATTGTGACGGCCCGGGAGGGCGAAGGACCCGAGTGAAAAACGGTGAAAAGACCCGGAGGGCATGCGCACGACCACGGCCCCGTCACGAATGAAGGCGTGGCGCCTTTCCGTCTCATCGAGGCCATAACGGAGGATGGTGGACCCGCTAGGGTCGAAGTGTTCCAGGTGAGGGTCGGCGTCGTTCAGGATCAGGTGGTCCCCCGGTTCCTGGTTGCGGGCGATGGCATGCTTCGAGCGGACATAGGCATTGAAATCGGCATAGCGATCGAGATGGTCGGGGGTGATGTTCAGGATGACCGCGGCCCGCGGATGGAAGCTCGGGCTGGTGTCCAACTGGAAACTGCTCACTTCCGCTACGACCCAGTCGTCGGTTTGGGGACCGATCGCGTAGGTCATGAGGGGCGTGCCGAGGTTTCCACCCACGAAGGCCTTCAGCCCGGCGCCGTGAAGAAGCTCGCCCAGGCACTCGGTGACCGTGGATTTCCCGTTGGTCCCCGTGATGGCGATGACAGGGGTGCGGAAGATGTGGACGGCAAGCTCCATCTCGCCGATGACCGGGATCCCTTTTTCCCGGGCGCCCACGCACAAGGGCATTCCGAGGGGTACGCCGGGGCTGAGGACGATCAGATCAGCCTGAAAAAAGGTCTCCTTCTGATGACCGCCGATCTCGATCGTTATTCCGGCGGACTGCAGTTCGGTGACGAGCTTCGGGTCGAAGGCCTCCAGCCGCCGGATTTCGCTGATGGTGACCTGCGCGCCGGCCTGCATGAGCCAGCGGGCGGATGCAATCCCGGAAACGCCCAGACCTGCGACAACGGCCTTTCGGCCACGGACATCCGGCGGGTGTGCGAGTTCCATCCGGAAGGGGAGGGCTGATCGGTCTGCGCTCGGGGTGCGGCGGTCCTGCATGGTGGTTTCGGTCTCCGTTTCTTTTTTCAGCGTCTCTGAAGCATGCCTGTGGCAGTGCTCGTTCATCCTCTATCGGCATGGCGTGTTTTTCTTCTAGTGCCGATTAATTATCTGAGCTTCAACGTGCTGATCGACATCAGTGCCAGTATGATCGAGATAATCCAGAACCGGACGATGACCTTGGGTTCGGGCCATCCTTTCAGTTCAAAATGGTGATGAATCGGCGCCATTCGAAAGATGCGGTGGCCGCCGGTCAGTTTGAAATATCCCACCTGAAAGATCACCGAAAGCGCTTCGAAGACAAACAGGCCGCCCACCAGGACCAGCACGATTTCTTGCTTGGTTACCAGTGCGGCCGCTCCCAGCCCGGCACCGAGTGAGAGAGAACCAACGTCGCCCATGAATATTTCGGCGGGATAGGCGTTGAACCACAGAAAGCCCAGCCCTGCGCCCACGGCTGCCCCGCAGATCACCGAAATCTCGCCGGCCGCACCGACGTATGGGATTTGCAGGTAGGCGGCGATTTTGAAATGCCCGGCCAGGTAGGCGAACACGACATAAGCCGTGAAAGCGATGGCGGTCGGCCCGATGGCCAGACCGTCGAGGCCGTCTGTCAGGTTGACGGCGTTCGACGCCCCGACGATGACGAAGACTGCGAAGGGGATATAGAACAGCCCCAGGTCAGGGGTGATGTTTTTCAGAAACGGGATGCTCAGCCGGGTGTCGAGCCCGGGGTAGACGTAGAGCACGATCGCTGTGATGAGGGCTGCGCATACCTGCAGGGAGAATTTCCCCGACGGGCTGAGCCCCCGGTTGTTCTTGCGCACCGTCTTCAGATAATCGTCTGCAAAGCCGATGGCCCCGAACGATACCAGGACGAAGACCACGACCCACACGAGGAGATTGGCTGGATCCGACCAGGCGAGAGAGGAGGCCAGAATGGCGGGGATGATCAGGCACCCGCCCATGGTGGGGGTCCCGGCCTTGGGTTTGTGGCTCGCCGGCCCCTCTTCGCGAATGTACTGTCCGATCTGCAAGGCTCGCAGGCGACTGATCACCCACGGACCGAAGAGGAAGGAGATGCACAGGGCCGTGAGGGTGGCGAGAATCGTCCGGAACGTGATGTAGCGAAACACGTTCAACCAGGTGACGTCCGCCTGAAAGAGCATGATGAGTTTGTAAATCATGGCCTTGCCGCTTTCCTCAGAAGGTCGAATGACTCCATCAAAGGGCAGCCGCCAGCCGGCCGGAGGTGTCCGCCGCGGCATGAACGGCTGTCAATAGGTGGTCGAGCTGAAATGGTTTTTCGAAATGCATCATGACGTCGGGCAGATCCTCACGTCCTTCATCGAACTCTGCCCACGTCGCGGACATGACGATGATCCTCTCCCGCCGGTTGGCCTGTTTCATCCGCTTCAGCATCTCGATGCCATCCAGGATGGGCATCCGGATATCGGTGATGACCAGATCGAATTCCTGGGACCCCATCTGTTCGAGGGACTCCATGCCGTTTTCCGCTACGCAGACGTCGAAACCCTGGGAGCGCAGGACCTCGGACAGGAGGATGCGCATGTTCGGTTCGTCGTCGACCACGAGTATTTTCATGCCCTTTCTTATCATGCCTGTTCTCCTTCGCCGAAGGTTTCGTGCAGCCCCCTGCTGACGAGATCGAGTCCCATCCTGCGGGAGCCCTTCAGGAAGACCAGGTCGCCCTGCCTCAGCAGCGGGACGATTGTCTCCAGCATGGCCGCGGCGTCGGCGACCACGCGGATGTGGTCCGGCGGCATCCCGGCTTCGATCGCGCCCGCCTGCATATCGGAGGCATGGCGCCCAGCCGCCAGGAACCACTCCGCCCCGGTTTCCGTGACGCGCCGTCCTGCCTCGCGATGCGCGTGGAGCGCCGCGTCCCCCAGTTCGAGCATGTCGCCCAGGCCGATGACGATGCGCCTTCCTCCGGCCGCCAGCCCCTCGAGGGAGGCAAGCGTCGTGTCGAGGGCGAGCGGGTTTGCGTTGTAGGTGTCATCCACCAGCAGGATGTTGCTTCCAAGGAAGAGGATCTCGAAGCGTCCGTGCATGCCCTTGAAGAGGCGCAATCCTTCGGCGATCTGATCCGGGTGGATGGTCAGGCAAAGGGCCGCCGCGGCCGCGCCGAGCGCGTTCCAGACATTCTGCAGCCCTGGGACGGAGACGGTCATCGGGTAAGTGCGTCCCCCGTAAGCGAGATCGAAGGCGAATCCCTCGTGGCCGCGGGCCTCGATCCGTTCGGCGTGGACCGTGTTGCCCGGGGTGAAGCCGAAAGTGACCACGGGCCGGTTGCATCCGGCGACCGCTTCCATCAACGGCTGGTTGTCGCCGTTGACGACCACGGAGGCCGTGCTCCTGATCCGCTCGATCATCTCCACTTTTGCGGCGGCAACACCCGCCAGACCCCCGAGTCCTTCGGTGTGCACCGGTCCGACGTTCGTGATCACCCCGACATCGGGGTCGGCGATCTCAGTCAGGGCGGCGATTTCGCCCTTGCGGTTCATGCCCATCTCCAGGACGGCGCAATGGTGCTCGGTCTCGAGCCTGAAAAGGGTCAAAGGGAGGCCGATCAAATTGTTGAGATTCCCCTCGTTCCAGAGGGTTTTTTCTCCAAGGTTCAAGATGGTGGCAATCATCTCCTTCGTGGTCGTTTTTCCGGCGCTGCCCGTCACCGCGACGACCTTGATGGGGACCTGATGCCGCCACCAGGCAGCAAGATTGCCGAGGGAGCGGATGGGGTCCTCGACGGCCAGGACGACGATTTCCTCGCGTGTGAGCGGCGGCAGAGTACGCCCCGACTGGACGAGGAGACCGGAAGCCCCTTTTGCGACGGCCTGCTCGAGGAAGTCATGGGCGTCGAAACGTTCTCCCTTCAAGGCCCAGAACAGTCTTCCTTGGCATGTTTGACGAGAATCCGTTGCGATCCCCTGAAAACGGACATCCGGATCACCCTGGATCCATCGGGCCTTCAAGGTTTCCGCGATGCGGCCTGCGGTCGTCTCGTGCCAGATCAGCGCCACTTAAGCCTCCTGCAGGGCGGCTTCTGCCGCCACCTCACGGTCATCGAAAGGAAGGGTCTGGTTCCCGATAATCTGATAATCCTCGTGCCCCTTCCCGGCGATCAGCACTACATCCCCGGGGCGGGCCATACAGACGGCCCGGGCGATGGCCTTCCTGCGGTCGACCACCACCAGGTACCCCTTGAGAGACGCGTTTTTCGCTTCACCGCCCGGCGCTTCCGGTATCCGTTCGCAGCCTGTGGATAAAACGCCTGCTTCGATTTCAGTGATGATCTCATCCGGCTTCTCGCTCCGCGGGTTGTCGGAGGTGATGACCACCACATCGGATAGGGCGGCGGTCACCCGGCCCATTTCCGGGCGCTTGCCGGCGTCCCGATCCCCGCCGCAGCCGAAGACGGTGATAAGCCGCCCCGATGTCAGGGGGCGCAGCGCATCGAGGACCTTTTCCAGGGCATCCGGGGTGTGGGCATAGTCCACGAGGATCGTTACGCTGCGTATGTTCGCAACCGGCTCGAGGCGCCCGGGGACGCCGTGGAGCGTTTCGATCCCTGCCGCGATCACCTCGGGCGGGAATTCCAGCGCGAGGCCCGCCCCGACCGCGGCCATGATGTTGTGCAGATTGAAGGTTCCCACCAGGGCGGACCGGACGGCGATGTCCCCTGCCGGCGTGTGGCAGACGGCGGTCAGCCCGCCGCGGTGAAACCGGACCCGGCTGGCGCTGATATCGCAGCCCGGTTCGAGGCCGTAGGTGAGGACGGCCGCGGACGTCAGGGCTTTAAGTCTTCGCCCCGCGGGATCGTCCATATTGATGACAGCGGTCGGTGTCACCCCGTCCTGGAGGCTGCATTGGCCGAGGTCGCTGAAAAGGCGGCTCTTGGCCTCGAAATAATCCTCCATCGTCGCATGGTAATCGAGGTGGTCCCTCGACAAATTGGTGAAGACCGCGACCGCGAAAGGACATCCCTCAACGCGGTGCTGCGTCAACGCGTGCGACGAAACTTCCATGACCACATGGGTGACGCCCGCATCGGCCATGGTCCGCAACCCCCTCATGATCTCAAGGGATTCCGGAGTCGTCATCGGGACCTTCCACTCCTTGCCCGGGCAGCGGTGGTTGATGGTGCCCATGACTCCAGGGGTGCTACCGGCGGCCTGGATGATCGACTCGATCAGGTAGCTGGTCGTGGTCTTGCCGTTGGTTCCGGTGATGCCGATCAGTTTGAGTTCGCGGTAGGGCGCACCATAGAAACGCGCGGACAAGGTGGCGAGGGCGCTCCGCGAATCAGCGACGGTGATGAAAGGGACATCGACGGGCGGCGCCGGAGGTGCTTCGCCGACGACCGCGGCGGCTCCCCGGGTGATGGCGTCTCGAATGAACAGGTGCCCGTCGGCCTTGAGACCCCGCATCGCGACGAAGAGGTATCCTGGCTGGACGGCCCGGGAGTCGTAGGCCAGCCCTGTGATCCGGATGCCGGAGAGGCTCACGGCCGGTCCCGATTCTGCAAGCCCTGCCAGAAGCGCAGAAAGAAGGGTCCCTGAGGGACGGGCCAGCCGGGGCTCATCGGATTTTGGGTTGTTCATATCGATCTTCTTCTCGGATGCGGTGTCCGCCCTTGAGCGGATGATGGATTTGTGCCTTTTCCCATGAAGGGCGCCTTTCCTACCCGGCGGGGGGTTCGAAGAAGACGGTTACCCTGCGGGTCTGATCGGCCTCGGTTCCAGCCGGCGGGTCCTGCCGGACAGCGAGGCCGGTTCCCTCGAGCGACGCCTCCAGGCCGAGAGAACGACTCTCGATCAGCACCTCCCGCATCGTAAGGCCTCCGAAATCGGGAATCCCGGTCTCCGGCAGCATGGCCGCAGGCTGTTCGATATCCATCGTTGCGGCCGTCGCTGCTTCATGAACGATCTCGATTTCCTTTTCCGCCCAACGGATCTGCGGGGGGACACGCAGCAGGTTCAGCGCCGCGTGGGCTATGTCCCGGAAGACCGGGGCCGCCACCACCCCGCCGTAGATGCTCTTTCTCGGTTCGTCGAGTACCACGGCCATCACGAGGCGCGGGTTGTCGGAAGGGACGAAGCCGACGAAACTCGCTACATACTTTCCTCTTGCGTACCCTTTCCCATTCGGATCGACTTTTTGGGCGGTGCCTGTCTTTCCCCCGACGTGAAAACCCGGGATGGCCGCCTTGGTGGCCGTCCCTCCTTCCTGCGTGACGCCCTCCAGAATGGAGACCATCGTCCGGGCCGTCCGCTCCGAGATCGCTCGCCGCACGGGCTGAGGCGAGGCGGTGAAGACCGGGGTTCCCATCGGGTCTTCGACAGCTTGGACGATGTAAGGGCGCATCAGTTTTCCCCCGTTCGCTATGGAGGCCATGGCCATGGCCAGTTGGAGGGTGGTCAGGGTGAGCCCCTGTCCGAAATAGGCCGTGGCCTGGTCGATCGGTCTGGCTCTATCCGGTGGGCGAAGGAAGCCACTTCGTTCACCGGCAAGCTCGATGCCGGTCGTCTTCTCGAATCCGAACGCTTGCAGATAGCGGTGATACGTCTCGTATCCGAGCCGTTGCCCGATCTTCGCCGCCCCGATATTGCTCGACTGCACCACGACCTCGGCGGCCGTCAGGATGTCGTGTTCATGGGTGTCGTGGATCACCCGCCTTCCAATGGTATAGCTGCCCTCTTCGCAATCGATGGTCGTGTAGGGCGTTACGATCCCCTCTTCCAAGGCGGCCGCCAGGAGAAAGGTCTTCGCCGTCGACCCCGGTTCGAACCAGTCCGTGATCGTACGATTGCGCCAGTCTTCCGGCCGGTGGGAGCTGAAGGTATTCGGGTTGAATTCAGGGTACACGGCCATGGCCAGGATTGCCCCCGTCTCGGGGTCCACGCAGACGATATTTCCGGAGACGGCACGGGAGTCGATCACGGCCTCCTTGAGGGTCTGTTGGGCCTTGTACTGAATGTCTTTGTCGATCGTCAGGATGAGGTCGTGGGGTTTCTGTTCGGTTGTCAGAACGCGGTCGATGGCGAACGGGCGCTTCAGGGCGTCCCGCATCTGAACGAGCTGCCGCTCCGGACCGCGCAGCAAATGATCATAGGTCTTTTCAATACCCTCCAGCCCTTGAAAGTCGGTCCCGACAAAACCGACCACATGCCCGGCAACCTCGTTGCAAGGATAGAAGCGGCTTGCCTCTGCGGTCGTCCCGACGCCCTGGATCTGCAACTGGCTGACCTTCGCCGCAATGTGCGGGGGGATGCGCCTCTGCAGCCAGACAAAACTCCGGTCCTTCTCGATCCGGGTCAGGATCTCTTGGCGATCGACTCCCAGGGCGCGGGCCAGTTCGACCGCGGCTTTCTCTTTATCCTGAATCTGCCTGGGGTGGGCGAAAACAGACCCCAGCTCAAGGCTCAGGGCCAGTTCATGCCGCTGGCGGTCATAGATCGTTCCACGCTTTGGAGGCAGTTTGACAATGACGGTATAACCCCCCCGCGCAATTTCCGAAAGATGTTCCCCTTGAAGGATCTGCAGATAAAAGGCCCGGCCAAGGATGGTGCAGAGCCCCAGCAGGAACAGAATGCTGATGAGATGAACCTTCAAACGGGTTCTCTTCTTTTCGTTCAGCTTCATGGAATCACGACGATCTGCTCTGGAGACGGCTCCTTGAGCCCCAGTTTCTCGGTCGCCTGAGCCTGGAGGTTTCGGGGAGATTTCAGGAACGCAAGTTCCGCTCTCAATTTTCGGTTGATCTCCCGGAGCTGGATCTCCTTACGTTTGAGCTGGCTCAATTCATAGCCGATTTGCGTATTCTGAAAGTTCGACCACACATAGCCTATGCCGCTCAGCATGAAGACGGCGAGCAGCAGGATGATCCATAGGACCTGCCTGCGAGTCAAAATCCACCTGCGCTTTCGCGCAGAGGCGTTTTTCATGCGCATGCCCGTCTTGGCGTTGCGCTCGGTCAACATTCGATGGACCTGCTCAGACCTGTTCATGACACGATCCTTTCAGCCACACGCAATACGGCACTTCGCGCCCGCGGATTCCTGTCGATCTCGGCTTCCGTGGGCCGCATGGGCTTCTTGAACAAACGCCTGAAAAGAGGGGTGCGCCCGCAGACGCAGACGGGGAGGCCGGGAGGGCAGGTGCATCCCTGTTCCCATACGGCCATGGCCTGTTTCACCCTCCGGTCTTCGAGGGAGTGATAAGCCAGAACGACCAGTCTGCCTCCGCCTGCCAAAAGCCATGGGACCTCTTGCAGAAACCGCTCGAGTTGTTCCATTTCCTGGTTGACGGCTATTCTGAGGGCCTGAAAGGTTCGAGTAGCTGGATGCCTGTTCGTATGACCATGAGATGGCGGAACGACCGACCGCACCATCTCCGCCAGTTGGTGGGAGCTGAGGATTGGCTTTTTTTTCCGTGTTCTTACGATGGCCCTTGCGATCGACCTGGCCCTTTTCTCTTCACCGTATTGTCGGAGAATGTCTTCAATATCCCTCGAGGAATAGGTGTTGACGATATCGCTCGCTTTCAGAGAACCGAGGGGATCCATGCGCATGTCCAGGGTTTCGTCTCTCTGGAAGCTGAATCCTCTTCCGGAATGCTCCAATTGGTAGGAGGACATTCCCAAATCTAAAAGAATCCCATCGACGGCCGCAATGCCGACCTCGCGGAGGACCCTGTCGAGTTCCGCAAAACCGGCCTTGATCAATAGGACCTGTTTATCTAGGGGGGCCAACCGCTCTTCCGAGATCCGGAGCGCTTCAGGATCCCGATCGAGGCAAATCAGCCGACCTCCGCGATCCAGACGTTCGAGGATCGCCTCGCTGTGTCCTGCATTGCCGACCGTGCCGTCGACATAGATTCCCACCGGGTCGTGGACCAGAAATCGGACGACCTCGTCCAGAAGGACGGGTTCATGAGGATATTCCACGCCGGATTCCTCAAATCCCCAGATCTGCGAGGGCTTGACTGACCTTGGGGAATACCGCCTTGGCGCGCTGGAATTCTTCCTCCCATTTCCGCCGGTCCCAAATCTCGAATCGTTTGAGGCCTCCGACGAGTACGACCTCTTTGTCGAGGGTCGCGGTTTTTCTCAGGTGCTGCGAAAGGGTGACCCGGCCGTTCTTGACAGTGCACACCTCGGCGCCCGAGATGAAATACCGGATGTAAGATATGGCGGCCTGATCGAATTGGGGCAGGCTGGCGGCCTTTTCTTCAATGACGTTCCAGTCATCCCGCGTAAAGGCCCACAAACAGCCGTCCTGATTGGTGATGACAAGGGAGTCCTCGTTCTTCTGATCGAGCACCTCTTTGAAGCGGGCGGGGATGGCCAACCGCCCTTTCTCGTCCAGATTGTGCTCGGACCTGCCCCTGAACATCTGAACCCCTTTGTGACACTATGTTGCACCAATCGCCCACTTTGTGCCACGATGGAACGAAACTCGTCGTTTGTCAAGCAAAAAGGTTCGATCAGAAAAGGGAAATACCGCTGAGATTACGGATAAAAAACATAGAGGAGCGAGAGGGAATAAACGATCAGGAAAAAGACATTCAGGAACAATCCGGCGTAGGCATAATCACGGTCCCCCCGTTCTTCGATGAGTGGGATCGATTTGAGGGAAGCAGCCAGCCCCCCAAGCAGAACCATCGGGGTCGGTATGATATAACCCATTGAAAAAAATATAGATGTTTGTCGGCCATCCGAAAAGAGCACCCACACACACACCATCATGCACGCGAGAAAAGGAAGCAGGAAGCCCGCGATGGCAAGGTGATTGGTCTGAAAGGGTTTTTGATCAGGCATCGGCCGTTCTGACCCGAGATCGGGGATCGAAGTCCTGCCGGAGATGTCGTCCCCCTCCTTCGGATTGGAAACCGGGTTCCGGGCAAAAAATCATCTCCGGATGGGACACGCCTTACGAAAGTCTTCGCGCTATGCGATTGTCGATGAAATGGATCCCCCGGCGAAAGAGGTCGAGCCGTCTGAGAAAGACATCTTCGCTCAGGCCCTCCGCCAGGAAGTGGTCTGCCAGAAGGACCTGCTCCTCCTGCAGACGCAGCAGCTTCCCGGCCATCAGGTTCCGGTTCAGTTCGTTGATCTCTTCGTCTTCCAGAAAGCCGGCCCCGACAGGCCCGAGAATATAAGCCTGGAAAGTGATGCAGACGCACGATCTCGATGGGAGCATGACACGGTAGCAGAAGACCGCAACGGCGGAAAATCCGAGCTGTACGACGAGATGATCGGACTGCTCTTCGAAAGGAATTTTCTTGTCCCGCAACCAGCGGGCCACCTGAATCTGCATCCCGAGGGAGTGGGGTTCCCGGGGGAGCAGGTTCTGAAAGGGGGAATGCTGCCCTTCGGCAAGTATCATTTGTATAAGGCCTCAAATTTTCAGGAAAAGTCCTTATCGAAAGGACGTTTCATCCAAAGCGACGACGCCTCCGCGCGGCGTGAGAAGGAGGTCGGACCGACAGGCCGCACAGGGCGGTCTCGTCGTCTACGAGGCAAAAAAACGCGACGGAGCGAGAAAGAGAACGTATCCTGCAATGGCATCTAGCAGAGGTCAGGCCTCGTGGCAAGCAATTTTTCCGGCGCTGGGTTTCGGCGGCACAGCTCTTTTTTGATTTCTATTGTCAATGAGAGGATTTTGAGATTTAATATGAAAAAAGGTATTGAAAATCAAGATCAAAGACTGATTTGCACAAGATGCGTGATGGAATTTCGGTGAGGGAACGGGAACGGCTGGAAGCGTTCGCCGGACAGAACCGGCTCGATCCGGCACGGTCTCCCTTTCGCGGAAAGAAGGTCAAGGTTGGTCGAGACTGCAGTCAACAAAGGTGCCCCTTTTCTGGGGCGGCGCGTCGTGGTGGGCGTGACGGGCGGCATCGCGGCCTATAAGGCGGCCGAACTGGTGCGTCTGCTGGTTCGGGAGGCGGCCGAGGTGCTTGTGGCCATGACTGAAAACGCGACGCGCTTCGTGTCGCCGTTGACCTTCGAGGCCCTGTCGGGGCACCGGGTGATCCGGTCGATGTGGGAGGCGGACGGGACCGGGATCGAACATATCGCGTGGGGGCAGGAGGCCGATTTGATCCTTGTCGCCCCTGCGACGGCCAACATCATCGGCAAGGCCGCCTGCGGGATCGCCGACGACTTTTTGAGTACGATGCTTTTGGCCGCTACGGCGAAGATCCTTCTCTGCCCTTCCATGAATACGCGCATGTTCGAAAATCCTGTTTTGCAGGAAAATCTGTCGCGGCTGCTGCAAAGGGGATTGTCCGTTCTGATGCCCGGGGCGGGGGCCCTCGCCTGCCGCACCGAGGGGCGCGGCAGGCTGCCGGAGCCCGAGGATATCCTGGAGGAGGCCCGCCGGCTGCTGACGCCGCAGGACCTGGAGGGCAGAAAGGTCCTCGTCACGGCGGGCGCCACCCGCGAACCGATCGACCCCGTCAGGTACGTGAGCAACCGCTCGAGCGGGAAGATGGGATACGCGCTGGCGCGTGCGGCCAGGCAAAGAGGCGCGGCCGTGGTGCTCGTCAGCGGGGCGACCGCCCTGAAACCTCCGGTGGGGGTCGAAGTGGTGGGTGTCGGAACGGCCCTGGACATGCGTCAGGCCGTATTCAGCCGGCTGGTCGGGTGCGATATGGTGATCAAGGCCGCCGCCGTTTCGGACTACCGGCCCAAGACCGCTGCGCCGCAAAAGGTCAAGAAGGGGGCTGAAGAGCTGAATCTGGAAATGGTCAAAAACCCGGATATCTTGAAGGAACTCGGCATGTCCAAGGGGGATGGCGGCCCGTTGCTGGTGGGCTTCGCCGCGGAGACCGAGGCCCTGCTGGAGCACGCTCGGGAAAAACTCCGCAGCAAGAACCTCGATATGATCGTGGCCAACGACGTCTCCGCCGCCGATGCCGGATTTCAGACGGACACCAATCGGGTCAAGATGCTTTTCCGGGACGGCCGGGTGGAAGAGAGCGGTCTTCTTTCCAAGGACGCCGTGGCCCATCTGGTCCTGGACCGGGCGATGGAGATCTTGACCCGGCGGCGTGCAGAGGCCTGAGGAGATCGGAGAGGCGGGGCGGAGGCCGTTGTCGACGGGATGGATGGTCTGAGATGACGCGACATGCTTCAAGCGGGGCCCTAATCGAGCAACTGAAGACGGTCCTCGCCCATTATCGCGAGTTGGGCTTCGATCCGCCGCCGATCAGGCGCGGCCGGGCGGTTCGAACGTCTCCCCGTGCGCCGGCGATGGCGGTGGAGAAGAAGGAAGTCCCCAGGCTGTTTACCCTCGAGGATCTTCGGCAAGAGATCGGCGACTGCCGCCGGTGCAAGCTCCACCAGGGCCGTAAACACCTTGTTTTCGGGGAAGGCGCCCCCGATGCCTCACTCGTTTTCGTGGGGGAGGGGCCGGGGCGTGACGAAGACCTGACAGGCCGGCCCTTCGTGGGTGCGGCAGGAGAGCTCCTGACCCGTATCATCGCCGCCATGGGGTTGACGCGGGAAGAGGTCTACATCTGCAACATCGTGAAGTGCCGTCCGCCCCGCAATCGCGATCCCGAGAAGGACGAGGTGGAAGCCTGCCTCCCTTTTCTCAAACGGCAGCTCAGGATCCTCAGGCCGAAGGCGATTTGCGTCCTTGGGCGGGTGGCGGGCTGCAGCCTCATTGGCGGTGCCTTCAAGATCAGCATGGACAGGGGCCGCTGGTTCGACTTTGAAGGGATACCGCTCATGCCGACCTACCATCCTGCCTTTTTGCTGCGGAATCAGTCCGCCAAACGGCAGGTGTGGGAGGATGTCCAGAAGATCATGGGGCGCTTGGGCCTGGAGGTGAAACGCAATGGTTGAGGCATGGACGCTGCTGCCGTCGAGGTGGCTGGCCCGGCTCGCGCTCTTCCTGATGATGGTCTTCGGCCTGTGCCCCCAGGCATCGGCGGAAGCCCCGGTCGTGTTCGTCATAGATCTGGAAGGGCCGATCAATCCCGGGACGGCGATGTACGTCGAACGCGGGATTGCAGCCGCCGCCGAGGCCGGGGCCGTTCTGACGGTCGTTCGCATCGATACGCCCGGCGGGCTGGCGACCTCCATGCGTTCGATCATCAAGGCCATCGTCAATTCACGGGTTCCGGTGGCCACTTTTGTCGGCCCGGGCGGGGCCGGGGCGGCATCCGCCGGGGTCATGGTGACCGTCGCAGGGCACGTCGCCGCGATGGCACCGGGAACGAACATCGGGGCGGCCCATCCTGTCGGGGCCGGAGGCCAGGACATCGACGAGACCATGTCGGAAAAGGTGGTCAACGACATGGTGGCTTATGCCCGCGGCATCGCGGAGGGCAACGGCAGAAACGGCGAATGGGTGGAGAAGGCGGTTCGGGAGAGTGTGTCCATCACGGCTGAGGAGGCGCTCGAGTTGAACGTGGTGGATCTGCTGGCCGACAACGTTCCGCAGTTGCTCACAAAGATCGACGGCCGGAAGGTCGGGATGCCGCAGGGCGAGGTGGTGCTCCGCACGGCCGGGGCCGTGCTGCAGCCTTTCGAGCCGGGGATCCGCGACCGGATCCTCAAAACCATCAGCGATCCGAACATCGCATATCTCCTGATGATGATCGGTCTGGCCGGGCTCTATTTCGAACTGGCCCATCCGGGCGCGATCTTCCCCGGGGTCATCGGCGGGATGAGCCTGATCCTGGCGTTTTTCGCCTTTCAGACCCTCCCGGTCAACTATGCGGGGCTCATGCTGATCGCCCTGGCGATCATCCTGTTCGTCATAGAGGTGAAGGTGACGAGCTACGGGCTGCTTTCGATTGGGGGGCTGATCTCGCTGACCCTCGGTTCGGTCATGCTTTTCGAAGACGTTCGGGTGTCCCTGCGTTTTTTGATGCCGACGGTCCTGCTGGTGGGCGGTTTTTTCGTGGTGGTGGCCGGTTTGGCCTTCAGGGCTTACCGGCGCAAACCGATGGGCGGCGAGGAAGGGCTCATCGGCGAAGTGGGGGTGGTCAAGCGTGCCATCGACCCGGAAGGGCTGGTGTTCGTCCACGGTGAATATTGGAATGCGCTGGCTTTGGAGCGCATCGAGGCCGGGGAAAAGGTGGAGGTCGAAAAGGTCGAAGGGCTGACCCTTCGGGTCAGGCGCTGCGCTTCCTGAACCATTGGCAGGAGGGTATCGATGATGTTTTATATTCTGTTTGTAGTGCTGGTCGTCCTTTTTCTTGTGTCGGCCATCAAGATCCTGAGGGAATACGAGCGCGGCGTGATCTTCCGCCTCGGCCGGGTAATCAAGACCAAAGGGCCCGGGCTCATTATCCTGATCCCGGTGATCGATAAGATGGTCAAGGTCAGCCTGCGGCTCGTGACCATGGATGTGCCGGCGCAGGACGTGATCACCCGGGACAACGTGTCGGTCAAGGTCAATGCCGTGGTCTATTTCCGGGTGATGGAGCCTACCAAGGCGACGGTGGAGGTGGAAAACTACCTCTTCGCCACGTCGCAGCTGGCGCAAACCACCCTGAGAAGCGTCTGCGGCCAGGTGGAGCTGGACGAGCTCCTTTCGGAGCGGGACAAGATCAATACGGAGCTGCAGACCATCCTGGACAAGCACACGGATCCCTGGGGCATCAAGGTGGCCACGGTGGAACTGAAGCACATCGACCTGCCGCAGGAGATGCAGAGGGCGATGGCGCGTCAGGCCGAGGCCGAGCGGGAGAGGCGGGCGAAGGTCATCAACGCCGAGGGTGAGTACCAGGCCGCGAATCGCCTGGCGGAGGCTGCCGGCATCATTCAGCAGTATCCCGAGGCGCTTCAGCTCCGCTATCTGCAGACGATCCGGGAGATCTCCTCGGAGAGCAATTCCACGACGTTTTTCCCGTTGCCGATCGACTTGTTCAAGCCCTTCATAAAAAAAGATTAGAATTAAAACCGCATCGTTGTTATGATGCATGATCAGCATTTCGATAAGGAGCAGAAAGAAAGACTATGGACGAAGAGATCAAACAGGACACTCCACAGGCAGAAATGAAGCTCCCCGATAAACCGCTCGACAAGATGACCGCCCCCGAACTCCGGGACCTGGCCATGGAGATCCCCGGTGTCACCGGGGTGCACGCCATGAAGAAGGAAGAACTCCTGGCCGTCATCAAGGAGTATCATGGCATCCAGGAAGAGGAGGCGCCGAAGCGCAAGAAAGGGGTCAAGACGGCCCTGCCGAGTCCCACCGAGTTGAAGGCGAAGATCGCCGGGCTCCGTACCGCCAAGGAAACGGCGCGGGAGGCCAGGGACCGGAAGACGGTGGATATCGTGCGGCGGCGGATCAACCGGCTCAAGAAGATGACGCGCAAGGCCGTGCAAGGCTGATCCTAAGGAGATGAATGGCAGGCGACTCGATCAGAGGATGCCTGCCTTTTCTTTTTGGGGAGGCTGGATCTGATCCACGGTCGGGTGTTGTGACGGCATGGGTTCAGAGGATCGACAGATCGGGAGGCGAAGGGCTGCGGCGGTCGTTCCGGCCGCGGGCGCTGGCGTCCGCATGGGGGCGGCGCGTCCGAAGCAGTATCTGGAACTGGGCGGCCGACCGATCGTGGCCGAGACACTCGACGTGTTCGAGCGGTATCCGCTGGTGGATGCGGTCGTGCTGGTCGTTCCGCCCGATGACGTCGTTTCGTGCCGCAAGGAGATCGTTGAGCGCTTCGGATTTCGGAAGGTGGTGCGCATCGTCCCCGGCGGTGCGACGCGGCAGGAGTCGGTGCGGCTCGGGTTGGAAGCCGTGGTCGCGGAGCCTGAAATCGTTCTGATCCATGACGGCGTGCGGCCTTTCCTAGGCCATGGGCTGCTGGACCGCCTCTTCGATGCGCTCGCACACCATCGGGCGGTGGTGCCCGGGCTTCCGCCGGACGAGACGGTAAAGCAAGTCGGTGCGTCCGGGACTGTCCAGGAGACGCTCGACCGTTCGAAGCTGCGCCTGATCCAGACTCCGCAGCTTTTCCGCTGGGCGGATATCCGCCTGGCGCATGAGCGCGCGCGCGCCGCCGGGTGGACGGACATCACCGACGACGCCATGCTGCTCGAACGTATGGGGATCGCCGTGACCGTTGTCGAAGGCGCGCGTGAGAACATCAAGATCACCTCTCCCTTCGATCTCGAGCGGGCAAGATTCCTTTACGGCACGGGGCGCTCCGGGGGTCGGCCTGCTTAGGCTTCTTCAGGGCGGGACGGTTCCCGAGACCCTGGCGTTTCGCCGGACCGGACCGGGCCTTTTCCTTCATGGTGCACCGCCCTTGCTCGGTCCTCAGCCCTTTTGAAGATTTCAACCCGATCGTTCGGCGGATGAAGGCCGTCTCCGGGAAGGAGCGGAGCGTGTATCGTATCCGGCCGCAGTGGATGACGTTGGGATGCACACAAACGTATTGAAAATCGGGACACGCGGCAGCCGCCTGGCGTTGGCCCAGTCCGAGTGGGTCAAGGGGCGCATCGTGTCGCGTTACCCGGATATCCGTGTCGAGCTGGTGAAGATCACCACCACGGGAGACAGGATCCTCGATTCGCCCCTCAGCCGGATCGGGGGCAAGGGTCTGTTCGTCAAGGAGATCGAAGACGCCCTGCTAGAAGGGAGGATCGATCTGGCGGTGCACAGCATGAAGGATGTCCCGGCCGAGCTCCCGCCGGAGCTTTTCCTGAGCGTTTTCCCGGTGCGCGAAGACCCGCGCGATGCACTGATCGCCGCCGGCTGCAGGGCGCTGGGGGATCTGCCCCGAGGGGCGCGGGTGGGGACGAGCAGCCTCCGCCGAGCGGCTCAGATCCTGAGTCTTCGGCCGGATGTCCGGATCGTGCCGCTGCGCGGCAACGTGGAGACGCGGCTCCGAAAGCGCGACGAAGGATTGTGCGATGCTGTTGTGCTGGCCTCGGCGGGTCTGCGCCGGTTGAGCCTGGACACGCCGTCGGATTGCCTGTTGGCCCCGGACGAGATGCTTTCGGCTGTCGGCCAGGGTGCGCTTGGTTTGGAGGTCCGCCGTTCGGATCAGGCGGTCATGGAATGTCTGGCCTTTTTGAACCATCCCGAGACGGAAACGGCCGTGAGGGCTGAGCGGGCCTTTCTGGAGCGTCTGGAGGGCGGCTGTCAGGTGCCGATCGCCGGCTGGGCGCGGGTGGAAGAATACGGTTTGACCATGGATGGGCTTGTGGCTGAACTGGACGGAAGCCGGCTTATCCGAGACAGGGTCGCCGGCCGCCCTGAACAGGCAGAGACCCTCGGCCGGGAATTGGCTGAGCGGCTGCTCGCAGCGGGGGCCGGCCAGATCCTGGGGAGAATCTACGGTGAGGCCGGGGGGCGATAGGGCCTGCCGGTCACGCTGAAAGGCTGATTGAATGATGTCTGAAAAGGCCGAAGGAAAAGTGTATCTCGTAGGCGCGGGTCCGGGCGACCCGGGTTTGATGACGATCCGCGGCCGCGACTGCCTGGCGCGGGCGGATGTCGTCGTCTATGACTATCTCGCCAACCCCCTTTTTCTCACCTATGCCTCCCCCGGTGCCGAGCGGCTTTACGTCGGGAAAAAGGGCGGCTGCCACACGATGAGCCAGGGGGAGATCAACGCCCTGATCGTTGCCAAGGCGGCTGAGGGGAAGACGGTTGTCCGTCTGAAGGGCGGCGATCCCTTTATCTTCGGACGGGGCGGGGAAGAGGCCGAAGAACTCGTCAGTGCGGGCGTTCCCTTTGAAGTCGTTCCGGGGGTCACCTCGGCGATCGCCGTGCCGGCCTATGCCGGCATTCCTTTGACCCATCGTGACTACACCTCTACGGTCGCCTTCGTGACCGGACACGAGGACCCCACGAAGGAGGGATCGGATATCGCCTGGGACAAACTCGCCCTGGGCGCCGGCACGATTGTTTTTCTGATGGGCGTGGGCCATATCGGCCTGATCGCCTCTCAGCTCACGGCGAACGGGCGACCGCCCGAAACCCCGGTCGCCGTGATTCGAAGGGGCACGCTTCCGGAGCAGAAGACCGTCGTTGGCACCCTTGCAAATATCGCTGGACAGGTGGAGGAACTCAAGCTGAAACCCCCGGCCATCATCGTGGTGGGGGGCGTGGTGAATCTCCGCGGGACACTCGAATGGTATGAAAAAAGGCCGCTCTTCGGGCGCAAGGTCGTCGTTACGCGCGCCAGGGAGCAGGCCAGTGAATTTCTGGCGATCCTCCGTGAACTTGGGGCGGAGTGCATCGAATTCCCGACGATCGAGGTCGTGCCGCCCGAGACATGGGAGCCGTTGGACGCTGCAATCCGTTCGCTCGATGTCTACGATTGGCTGCTCTTCACGTCGGTCAACGGGGTGCGGTTTTTCCTCGAGCGTCTGACCGCTGCGGAAAAGGACGTCAGGGATCTGAAAGGTATCCGGATTGCCGCCATAGGACCTAAGACGGCCCGGACCTGGAAGGACTTCGGCATCGAGCCCGACCTGGTCCCGGATGAATACCGCGCCGAAGCGGTGATCGCCGCTTTCGGGTCCAGAGGGGTCTCGGGGCTGCGCATTCTGCTGCCACGGGCGGAGAAGGCGCGGGAGATCCTGCCTGAGGAACTCCGGAACATGGGCGCGCAGGTCGATCTGGTGCCTGCTTATCGCACCCACAGACCGACGGGTGCCGTCGATCAGGTGCGGGAACTGCTGGAGCGCGACGAGGTGGATCTGGTCACATTCACCAGTTCGTCCACCGTGACCCATTTCCTCGAGATGTTCGACGGCGTCTACGGCGGAGAGCTTCCGCCATGGCTCGGCCGGGTGCGGACGGGGTGCATCGGTCCGATTACGGCCGGAACCGCTCGAAAGAAGGGATTCGGTGTCGACCTGATCCCTGAGCATTACACGATCGAATCGTTTGTCCAGACTATCGTGTCCTACTTTGGCGGGATGCCAAAACGTTGATCTGATAAACGGCGGTTGCGGCCTTTCGCCGGACAAACCAATGGGCCGGGCCGGCTGCTGGCTGCCTGGCATCGCTGCACAACCCAATGATCGATAAGGAGTCTTGCCGTTATGGAACAATTGCCGATCCGGATTTACACGCTCAGCACCTGCAGCCACTGTAAAGCGACCAAGCGGTTTCTGGGGGAGTGCGGTGTGCAGTACGACTTCACGGACGTCGATCTGCTCGAAGGGGAAGAGCGGGCCCAGATCCTCGAAGAGGTGCGCCGGTTCAACCCGAACTGCTCCTTTCCGACGATCATCATCGGAGACAAGGTGATCGTAGGGCACAAGGAGGATGAGATCAAGGCGGCGCTCGGTCTGTAGCTGCCTGGATGAAGGGCCGCCGGGCGGGCAAGCTGTTTTGGCGGTTCGCTCTTTGTTTCGGATCAGGTCTTTTCGCAGGACGCTCGGGTGGGCCTTCAAGATCCGTTTTCCAGTTTGTGGGGTGCACCGGACCGGTTGATATTTTCAGCCGGGCTTCACGGAGGCATCCCGGAAGCATGGCCGGTGGATTCCCTATGAAGGGATGCCGGTGGGGTTTGCGTGGTGGACGGCATACCGGTTCTCGTAAAAACCATTCTCGTTTTTTTCATGGTGCTGGGCCTGAGCAGAGCGCGGCTGAAGCTGAGCTACTGCCTCTTTGCGGGCGCCGTCGTCCTCGGGCTCTGGAACGGCATGGGGCCGATGCCTCTCGCGAAAAGCCTGGCCCTCAATCTCGTCCGGTTCGAGACGGTCAACCTGGTCCTGATCGTGGGTTTGATCCTGGTGATCAGCCGCCTCATGAAAGACAGCGGGCAAATGGAGCGCATCGTCGATCGGTTCGGTGTTCTGACGCGTGACCCGCGGACGGTGGGGGCGGTCATGCCGGCCCTGATCGGACTGCTGCCGATGCCCGGCGGCGCCCTCTTTTCAGCGCCGATGGTGGAGACCGCCTTCTGTGAGGCCTCGCTTTCCCGGGAGAAAAAGACGGTCGTCAACTACTGGTTCCGGCACATGTGGGAATACTGGTGGCCCCTTTATCCCGGGGTGGTACTGGCCGTGGGGCTTTTGCACGTGGAGGTCTGGCGGTTTATGGCCGTCATGTTTCCAATGACGCTCATCACGGCCCTGGCCGGGGTCTTCTTCATCCTTCGCCCCATGGGGATGAAGGCCCCTGAGGGAAAGACGAGCCGGGGCGGCAAGGCTCTTGGGGCGTTCCTCTGGGAGATCATGCCGATTATCGTGGTGGTGGCGGTGATCGCCGTCATGGCGCTGGTTACCCAGCTGCCGAAGCTCTGGGGCGTCGACTGGACGCTTCCCGGAGGGGTGGCGATCCTGCCCGGCCTGGTGGCGGCCCTGATCTGGGTGATCTGGCTGAACCGGATTCCACTGAAAGGAATCTGGTCCGCACTCACGGATAAGGACGTGGTGCCGATGATCCTGCTCGTGGCGGCCATCATGCTCTTCAAAGGGGTGATGACCGACAGCCAGGCGGTTGTCCACATCAGGGACGAACTGGTTTCCTACCGCTTTCCCCTGATCTGGGTCATCCTTCTGATGCCCTTTCTCTCGGGGCTGATCACCGGAATCGCGATCGGGTTCGTGGGGGCTTCTTTTCCGCTGATCATCCCGCTTTTCCCGACCGCTTCCCTCGTTGAATATCTTTCCTATGCCTGCCTGGCTTATTCGTTCGGTTATATGGGGATGATGCTCTCCCCGGTGCACCTGTGTTTCCTGGTGACCAAGGACTACTTCGGGGCCAGCCTGCTCCGGAGTTATCGACCGCTGGTCCTGCCCGTCGGCACCGTGCTGGTGTTTGCGTGGCTTTACTTCACGATACTGACGAAGTGGGTCGCCGGCTCTTAGCCTGTTTTGCTTCCGGAAAAGGTTTTCCTGCCACTTTAGGTGCTCATCTGCGCGTTTGTCTGTGCGGCGGGCCAAAGTCGTCCCCGCACAAACCCTTGCTTTCTTTGATAGGGGCAGACCAGGACTCGCCGCGACGCGGTGGTACTGAGCACGCGAAGCGCGTGAAGAAACCAGGACCCGCCCCGCCGTCATGCGGAAGGGTCATTCCCAATGGCCCGGCAGGCGCGGTCGTTCCCGAACCGCAGACCTGCCGGTTTCCGCTGGCTGTTCAGGCCCTTTACAGCGCGAATTCGTATCCCAGACCGAAGATGTACGTCGTGTCGCTGCGTTCTCTGTCCGGCGCCGGGGCGCTGTCGTAGGTGTAATCCACTTCGAAGTTGGCAAAGAAGCGATCCAGCAGCGGCAGGCGGAATCCTTGTTCGGAGCGGATATAATAGGCTCCGCCGTCTGCGTCGTAGATGTATCCTTCATGCCGATGGAAGAATTTGACCCGGTTTGGCAAGATATCCCAGTCGAAGCCGACGGCCCATCGGCCGGCCGCTCCGCTTTCGTCCTCGGCTTCATAAAAATCCTTATTGATATAAGACGGGCCTGCCTCGACGAACAGCGCCATTTTTTCGGTGTCGAAGATCTGGTAGCCGACGCCGGTGCCGAGGGTGGAGCGCAGCTTCAAATCCTGGAAACGGTCGTTTTCGAGAAGGGTGTTGGCGTAAAGATAGATCTTTTCGGTCATGAAATAGTCGTATTTCATGGTTCCCAACGCATTGCGCTTGTCCTCGACGCCGTCGGTTTCGCCGTAATTGTACTTGCCTGCAATGGTG
This sequence comes from Desulfatiglans anilini DSM 4660, assembly GCF_000422285.1. Lineage (NCBI taxonomy): Bacteria > Pseudomonadati > Thermodesulfobacteriota > Desulfobacteria > Desulfatiglandales > Desulfatiglandaceae > Desulfatiglans > Desulfatiglans anilini. Next base: position 35,272 of record NZ_AULM01000009.1, on the reverse strand, counting down.
AAACGCTGCCTGTCCGCGCGGGTCTCGAAACGGGCGGCGGCATTGGACTCCAGGGTGTCCGTATTTCCGGTCGAGCGGCTGGCGCCCAGGGTGATATCCCCGCGGGACTTGATTTTCGGAGATGGATTGATGGCTTTCAGGCTGGTGATGGCCATCGGTTGGGTGGTCGTCACCTGTTCCCCCTCAACCTCTACGGTTTCGTTCTCAGGGCACGTCAGTTTGCCGATCAGGACTTGGTCGTCCTGTAACAACACCGTTACCTTTTCTTCAGCAGTGAGACAGACGATCTCCTTTGCATCGATCTGGATTGTGCCTGCGTAGGAGGTTTCGAGTTGAAGCACGCCCTTTTCCATACTGATCAAGCGTCCGCTCAATTGATCTCCGTTCTTGAGGCGCACCTGATCGGCCGAGGCACCCTCGCAGGACAGTATCCAGAAACCGGCGGCAAGCAATACGATCCATTTTTTACTGGCTTCCAACATAGACGTTTTTCTCCTCCTTAGATGAGATCGTCCGGAAATGGCTTTCCGGTAGAACCGAGTTTCCCATCCGGAAATGAGGATTTTTCTCCACACGCTGCGCGTCCTCAGTCCCACCCCTGCGGGGCGGGTCCCGGTTTCTTCGCACCCTTCGGGAGTTCAGCCCCGCCGCTTCGCGGCTGGTCCTTGCTTGTCTAATATCAACAATATCAATCGGCTACGCCGATCTGCAGGTTGCCGCACAAGCGCGCGCAGACCGACGCGGGATCGGCCTAAAAGACCACTTCCGGAGGGATACGCGTTACGCTGTCAAGGGTGCATCTGCCGGCGAACGCGAGTTCAGCCATCATGCATAAGCCCGGTGCATCTGTAAAGTCTTAATGGCGGGCAAAGTCTGGAAGATCCCGTTGGGACCTCGGAAGGAACGGGTGAAAAACGGAACCGTGGTTTCTCTTTTCAGATCAAAAGGAACCATTTGTTCTTGGGTTGAGCTGACTAAAAGGAGAGAGAGGCTGTACGCATCCCGGCCGTGAAAAATTTCTGTTCCGGGTTTCCTTTTTCGTCCACTGGGCGGATGATTATCGGACAAGAGCTGAGGTCGACTCCTTGCCTTCGGACAAAAGTGAGAGGGGATGGACCCGAATGCAGGGGGCCTCGGCGGGTGGTTGCTGCTCGTCGGAGTGGATCATGTCTGAAACACGGGTATTATTCACCCAGATCTTCGTCATATTTCATGCGAAAATGCTTTTTCTTGTACTTATTGTTCTTTCGGGATTTTGCTTCAGATTCCTTGAACTTGTTTTTTCGGCAGGATGGGCAGCGCCTTGGAGGATCGAATCCCATGCTCAGAAAGTGCTTCTGCTCGTCCACGGAAAAAACAAAAGCATTGTTGCACTGAATACAGATTAGAACCTTGTCTTGCATGATCCTGAAAACTCCGAATTTCCGGGTTGGAAACTGGGTTGTACCGGAAAATCATTTGCGGGTGGACATTCAGTGAGAATAGGTGTGAATTCCCCCGGGAATGAGTTTTGCCACGGCATCACAGGCATCAGGTTATATGAAGCGCTTTGAATTCTTCCTTGTGGATACCGTATTTCGTCATCAGTTTATGCAGTTGCCGTGTTGTAATTCCAGCCGAATCCGCTGAATCTTTGATGCGTCCTCTGTGGCGGGTCAGCAGTTGCCTGATGTAGAACTTTTCGATATCCTCCAAACCCTTTCGCCTGAATTGCGACAATGTCATGGACGTGTCCGTGGCATGGCCGGGGGCCGGCGCCTGCGTCTCGACCATCTCGATCGGGAAACTTTTGGGGCGCAGTTCGGTTTCTGTTTCGAGGATATAGGCCCTCTCGACCAGGTTCTCCAGTTCCCGGATATTTCCGGGCCAGGTGTGGCATTTGAATTTTTCGATGACCAGAGGGTGAACACTGAGGATGTTCTTGGCGTAAAGTCCATTCAGTTTGCGCAGGAAACTGGCGACGAACAGAGGGACATCCTCGAGGCGTTCGCGCAGTGGAGGTATATGGATGGGGAATACATTCAGGCGGTAGAACAGATCCTTCCGAAACTGTCCTTCTTCACACATTTTTTCGAGGTTCGCGTTGGTTGCGGCGACGATCCTCACGTTGGCCTCGAGCACCTCCTCGCCTCCGATACGTTCGAAGGTCCCATCCTGCAGAATCTGAAGGAGTTTAACCTGAGCCGCGGGGGTGATTGTCCCGATTTCGTCGAGGAAAACGGTCCCTCCCCGCGCCAGTTCGAATTTGCCGTGCTTCTTGCGCAGGGCACCTGTAAAGGCCCCTTTTTCGTGTCCGAACAACTCGCTCTCGAGCAGGGAATCCGGTATGGCGCCGCAATGAACGCTGATAAACGGGGCTTCCCTCCGATTGCTCATCTCATGGATAAGCCTGGCAAGGACGCCTTTGCCGGTTCCGGTTTCGCCCACCAGCAGGACCGTGCTTTTCGTAAGGGCGACGGAGTGTATCTTCTCGAAGACCCCTTTCATGACGGGGTTTCGGGTGTCGATGATCGGGGAAAAGGCGGCATGCTCGATGATGTTCCGTTTGACCTCAACCGTTGCGGCATGGTTGGTGGTGCTGAACCTGGCAGCCACCTGGTTGATCTTTTCAGGGGTGATGGGGAGTGTCATGAAATAGTTTGCACCGGCGCCGATGGCCTTCAGATCTTCACTGTTACGCAAGGCGGCCGACAGCACGATGACCACAGGCTGGGGGTCGATTCCGCGGAACGGGGAAAGAGCCTGAGTGTAGTCCACCGATTGGTCCTGCTCCTCCAGGACCCTGAGATCGATAAACAGGTGCGTGTGCCGCCGTTTTCGGAATAATTCCAACGCTGCAGCCTTTCCATGCGCGAAATCGAGCCTGCCTTCCTTGGGCAGGCAAGAGCGCATCTGCCGCCTGAGCGCCGGGTCTTTGGACAGGACGAGATAAGACTGGATGTCACTCATCCTCTAACCTTGATTCAATCATCTAGCTGGTTTCAATCCGGAAATGGTCTTTTTGGCCAATCTCGGCGTCCATCTGCACGTTTGCTTGTGCGGCGACCTGCAGGTTGCCTCCGCGCAAGCGATCGATTTCCTGGATATATTCCCACATCCGGGATCCGCGGGCTCTCGCGCCCTTCGGCAGCGGATATCGACCCTGGATTTGGCCCGGGGCAGGGAGAGACCCGAAACGAGGTCTTCAAGATATCCTTCAAAAACCCGCCGCAGCGGCCATTTCTCGGCAGGAGGCGAGCCGGACATGATCTGTCATAGTGACCATTTTTCCGCAAATGTCAACGAGAAACCAGGATTGCGAGATGGCTATTTTTATCCAATAGTTATAGCTATTTGATGGCAGACATGACAGGGCCCGCCCGATGCGCACCCTGACGGTTCCGAAACGGAGGGACCCTATAGAAGGTTGATTTGCCTCCATCGGGTTCAGGGGGCCGGGAAGGAGGGGTTCATCCGTTCGGGGGGAGGATCTCCGGGTTGCGGGACCGGGTGCCGCCCGGGTTCCGTCCGGCAAAGAATCCAGGATTCCGTTTTTTGGGGGTCGTCGATAAAAATATCCGAATATCCAACTGTTAATTTGTGGCATGTTGCTTGCTATGTGGCCCTGGAGACTGGGGTTATCCAGGCGCTTCGAGACCCCTGGACGCCGTCCATGCAATGGAGAAAGCCGCCGATGATAACAATGCGAGGAAAAGGCCTGATTATTCCCGTTGAATGGGATGAGAAAGGCAACGTGTTGAGGATCGCCATTTCAACTCAAGGCGAAGGGGAATACCATATCGACCCCGATGAAAAGGGTGAGGCGTTGAAGGCGATGATCCGGAAGGAGGTGGATCTGACGGGGGAAGTCCGGATGATCGGCAGGAAGAAGGTTGTAAAGGTGAAGGCATTTCATTTGGTGAAAGACTGGGATGTTCATTGTAAGGACAACTATCTGGATATAGGAGGAATGAAGGCGGAATGAAAAGCGAGATCGTGTTGCCGGAGGAATTCGAGCCTCCCAGTTCCGGGCCGGCCCTGCCCAGCCTGGAAACCGCTGGGCATACCCTTGCGCCGGCTGTTCGTTTGAGGCGTGTACCGGACGCTTCGTCGAAAAGAGTGTTTCATGTACCCAGATTTCCTGAGAACCTCCGCACCAGGAACTTCCGTCAGCGGTTTTTCCCGGATACCACCCCGCACGAGTGGAACGACTGGCGATGGCAGATCCAGCACCGGTATCGCAAGGTCGAGGACCTGGAACCCGTCATCGACCTGATCAAGGAAGAGCGGGCGACCCAGCTCAGGGGTTCCCAGCTGCCGCTCGCCATTACACCCTACTACGCCAGCCTTCTGGATGGGCACGACCCCGGGCAGGGGATCAGACGTTCCGTGGTGCCGCTGAGAGCGGAATGCGTCCGCTCTCCCGGCGAGGCCGAGGACCCGTTGGGGGAGGAATCCGACAGTCCGATAAGGGGGCTGGTGCATCGATACCCGGACCGGGTGCTTTTCCTGGTGACCGATTTTTGTTCTACCTACTGCCGTTATTGCACACGATCGCGTATGGTCGGTCATCGCGATGGCTCCGGACTTCCGCAGTCTCAGTGGGAAGAAGCCATCCGCTACATCGAAAAGACGAAGACGATCCGCGACGTGCTGATCTCCGGCGGTGATCCCCTGACCCTTCCGGATGAGAAACTGGCCTGGCTCCTCAAGCGGCTGCGCCGCATCCGTCATGTGGAATTCCTCCGGATCGGCACCAAGGTCCCGGCCGTCCTCCCGCAACGGATCACCCCCGAATTGGTCCGGATGCTCAAGCGTTTTCATCCCCTGTGGATGAGCATCCATTTTACGCACCCGGCGGAGTTGACCCAGGAAACGGCCTGTGCCTGCGAGCGGCTCGCCAACGCGGGGATTCCCCTTGGCAGTCAGACGGTGCTTCTGAAGGGGATCAACGACCGGGTCGAGACGATGAAAGCCCTTTTCCAGGGGCTTTTACGGTTGCGGGTGCGCCCTTACTACCTGTACCAGTGCGACCCGATCCTTGGTTCGTCCCACTTCAGGACGCCGGTCGAAAAGGGCCTCGAGATCATTGCGGGGCTGCGCGGCCACACCTCGGGATATGCTGTCCCCACCTATGTCATCGATGCCCCCGGCGGAGGGGGAAAGATTCCCCTGCTGCCCGAGACGGTGGTCGGCTGGGAGGATGGGGACCTGGTGCTCAGAAATTACCAGTCGCGTCTATTCCGTTATCCCGGCGGGCCGGGTGACCCTCCTGCCGAACATTCGACGATGTAAGGAGGTCCTATGCTGATCGGGATGACCTACGATCTGCGCGATCGTTATTTAGCCCTCGGTCTGGACGAGGAGGAGACGGCGGAGTTCGACTCGGAGGAGACCGTCGCGGCGATCGAGTCCGGGCTTCGGAGGCTCGGCCATGAAACCGAGCGCATTGGCAATCTGGATGATCTGGTCAGGGCACTCGCCGGCGGGCGGCGCTGGGGCATGGTTTTCAATATCGCCGAAGGGCTGTATGGTTTCGGCCGCGAGGCGCAGGTGCCGGCCCTGCTCGATGGTTACGGGATCCCCTACACCTTCTCCGATCCGCTGGTTCTCTCTCTGACCCTGCACAAGGGGATGACCAAACGGGTGCTTCGGGACCTCGGGGTCCCGACCCCGGATTTCGCTATGGTCGGCGCGGAGGCGGATCTGAAGTCTATCGCGCTGGAATACCCCCTTTTCGCCAAACCCGTCGCAGAGGGGACCGGCAAGGGGATCAGCGCCCTTTCCCGCATCGAGAACCCGGCTGAGCTGCGCTCCGTCTGTCTGAACCTGATTGCGGCTTTCGATCAGCCTGTGCTGGTCGAGCGTTTCCTGCCGGGCAGGGAGTTCACCGTCGGCATACTCGGAACGGGGGATGCGGCGCGCGTGCTCGGGGTGATGGAGGTGATCCTCGGGGGCGAGGCCGAAGCGGACGCCTATTCTTACGAGAACAAGCAGAAATGGGAGGAGCGGGTCAGCTACCGTCTGGCGGCGGATGCCACGGCCTTGCAGGCGGGTGAAACAGCTCTCAGGGCTTGGCGCGGATTGGGATGCCGGGATGCGGGGCGCATCGATCTGCGGGCCGATGCGCTTGGCAGGCCGCACTTCATCGAGATAAACCCTCTGGCGGGATTGCACCCCGGGCATTCAGACCTGCCGATCCTCTGCCGGTTGGCCGGCATGGACTATGGAGATCTCCTGAGTGGAATCATGGACTCGGCCGCGGAAAGGATTCCGGAGTCTGCTTCGGCAGCATGCTGCACGGTCGTACCGGAAGTCCGGACGGCCCAGGGCGGGGCTTTTTGAGGTGAACGGGGCATCGTCTAATGCCGCTCGGCGGGTCGTCATCCTGATCGATCGGCTGCCGCCCGGCTGCGCCCCGGATCAGCAGGACGCCCTTCGGCAGGCGGAAACGGTCTCCGATGCCCTCTCATCCCTCGGGTACCAGCCGGAGCTCGTCGAAGCGACGCCGAATCTCGAAAGGCTGAAGGAGGATCTATGCCTGGCCGCTCCGGCTTTCGTCTTCAACCTGGTTGAATCGCTCGAGGGCCGAGGGTGTTTCATCCATCTGGTTCCGGCGCTCCTGGACAGGCTGGAGATTCCCTATACGGGCGCCGGTGCGGATGCCGTGTACCTGACCTCGCACAAGGTCATGGCGAAACGGATCATGGAGGCAGCGGGGATACCGACCCCCGCCTATTGCACCCGTGAGAGCCTCTTGCGGCTCGAAGATCTGGAAGTGGAGGCCTTCATCGTCAAGTCGGTCTGGGAGCATGCGTCGGTCGGGCTCGGGGACGATGCCGTGGTGTTCCCTCGCGGACCGCGGCATCTGCTTGACATCATGGAGCGGCGCCGCATCCCTCTAGGCGGCATGTGCTTTGCCGAACGGTACATCGAGGGGCGGGAGTTCAACCTCGGGCTTTTGGGAGGCGATGACCGGCCCATGGTGCTTCCGCCTGCCGAGATTCGGTTCGAGGATTATCCCCCGGGCAAGGCGAGGGTGGTGGACTACCGTGCGAAGTGGGATGAATCCTCCTTCGAATATGCCCATACGCAGCGCTCTTTTACGTTTGACGAGGCGGACGCCCGGCTGTTGGAACGCCTGGAGGCCGTTGCCCGTGCGTGTTGGGAGGCCTTCGGTCTCAAAGGGTATGCCAGGGTGGACTTCAGGGTCGACCGGGATGGGTGTCCCTGGGTCCTGGAGGTCAACGCGAACCCGTGTCTTTCGCCCGACGCTGGTTTCGCGGCGGCAGCCGCCCAGGCCGGCATCGATCGGGTGGGCGTCGTGCGCAGGATCGTGGCGGATACCGCTGTGCCCGGGCGTCCTTTGGGGTAGCGACGGCGCGTCCCGGTTGCTTGACACGCTTCGCGCGTTCAGTCCCGCCCCTTCGGAGCGGGTTCCGGTGTCGTCAATACCCGGGGGAACCGGACAGGGGTGCGGAGCCGATGCTTATGAATCGTTGCACGAACAAGCGTTCAAGTTGACGCTGAGATCCGCAGATGGCAACATCTCTGCGTAGAGATTGATTTCCAGGAAGGTCGAACCGTTGTTTCAAATCCGCCGCATCTACGATGACATCATCCCGATCGATCGCAAGGCCATAGACGAGGTCCAGCAGATCCTCCGGGATCAGTTTCCGCTCCTGCCGGAGCGTGAAATCGAGGAACTGCCTGAGTCCCTTCGGGATCCGCTCAAACACCGTTTCCGATCCATCTTGTTCGTGGCCGCAGGCGCCCGCAGCAAGGTCAAAGGGTTTGCCCTGCTGCACCACGCGCCGGATCTCGTCTTCTGCTATCTCGATTTCATTTCCGTCGCGAAGTTGAGAACGGGGGGAGGGATAGGCGGCGCCCTCTATGAAAGAGTCCGTGACGAGGCCCGTTCACTCGGGTCGGCCGCGCTTTTCTTCGAGTGCCTGCCGGATGACCCCGCGGTCTGCCGCGACGAGACCATCCTCAAACAGAATGCGGCCCGCCTGCGTTTCTACGAGCGCTACGGCGCGCGTCCGGTGGTGAATACGCTTTATGAGACGCCGATCAGGCCGGATGATCCCTGCCCACCCTACCTCGTCTGCGACCTTCTGGGCGGAAAGGGGCCTTTGGGCCGAAGGCGCGTGCGCCTCATCGTACGGGCGATTCTCGAGCGGAAATACGGCGATGCCTGCCCGCAAGGGTATATCGATCGCGTGGTGCAGTCCTTCAAGGACGACCCCGTTCTTCTGCGCGACCCCAAGTATGCCCGCACAGGCGAAACGCAGCCCGCTCTGCCGGCCCCGGCGATGGAAAGGCGGATCGCCCTGGTGGTGAACGACCGGCACGCCCTTCATCATGTGCACGAGCGCGGCTATGTGGAATCCCCGGTCAGGGTCGGAGCCATCCAAAGGGAACTGGAAAGGATGGGCATCTTCGATCTGAAGCCGGTCCGGCACTTTTCCGAGAAGCGCATCAGGGCGGTCCATGATCCAGGTTTCATCCATTATTTCAAAAGGGTATGCACCCTGGTGCAGCCGGGTGAGTCGGTTTACCCCTATGTGTTTCCCATCCGCAACCGGGCCCGCCCGCCCCGGGAACTGCCGGTCAGGGCCGGGTATTATTGCATCGACACCTTCACGCCTCTGAACCGGGATGCCTATGACGCCGCCAAGCGGGCCGTGGATTGCGGTCTGACCGCGGCGGAGGAAATCCTCAAAGGCCGCCGGCTGGCTTACGCCCTGGTGCGTCCGCCCGGCCACCATGCGGAAAGAAGCGTCTTTGGCGGGTTCTGCTACTTCAACACCGCCGCCATCGCGGCGCATTTCCTGAGCGCCTACGGACGGACAGCGGTTCTCGATGTGGACTACCATCACGGCAACGGCACTCAGGAGATCTTCTACGATCGTCCGGACGTTCTGACCATCTCCATTCATGGGCATCCGGCCTTCGCCTATCCGTACTTCAGCGGCTTCAGGGAGGAAAGGGGCGAAGGGGCGGGGGAGGGCTTCAACCTGAACTTCCCCCTCGAGGAGACCGTGGAAGGGGAGCGTTACCGGTCGGTACTCGACAAGGCGCTGGCGGCCGTCGCCAGGTTCGAGCCCCACTTCCTGATCGTAGCCCTCGGGCTCGACACCGCCAAAGGGGATCCCACCGGGACATGGTTGCTCGGGCGCAAGGATTTTTACCGGAACGGCAGGATGATCGGTGCCTTGAGGCTGCCTGCCATCGTCATACAGGAAGGGGGTTACCGGATCCGCTCCCTGGGGGCGAATGCCCGCAGCTTTTTTCGCGGTCTTTGGGAGGGGGCGTTTGGGGCGGAAAACTCGTCGGCAGGGTTCTCGCCAGGCCGCCCTGTAAGAAAAGGCAGGTTTGAGCATGGCGCCTCCTGATAGGGTGTTCCGAACGACGGTAAGGCCTGAAGATCGTGCCGCGGTTCGCCGCATCGTGTGCTCGTCCGGCTTTTTTTACCAGGACGAGGTGGAAATCGCCGTCGAACTGGTCGATGAAGCCTTGCAGAAAGGGGATGCGAGCGGCTATCACTTTGTTTTTGCGGAGATCGACGGCATCGTCGCCGGCTATGCGTGCTTCGGACCTATACCGGGCACCGGTGCGAGCTTCGACCTGTATTGGATCGCCCTCGATGACGATTTCCGGGGGCGGGGGCTGGGAGGCGCGGTCCTCCGTTTCGCGGAGGAGCGCATGCACGCTATGGGTGGGGCACGGGTCTATGCCGAGACCTCTTCCAGACCGCAGTACGAACCGACCCGCCGGTTTTATGAAAGGCGGGGATTCCGTCTGGAAGCCCGCCTGGAGGCCTTCTACTATCCAGGTGACGACAAGCTTATCTACGTCAAGCGCCTTTTGCCCCGGGCGGACGAAACCGCCCGTCAGCCCGCTTCTTTGCCGGGTCCGACCGCTGCGCCGGTCTGCTGAGGATTCATATAACGTTTGACATGCCGACAAAATTATGTTTTCAGCAGGAGGAAAATCCTGTTTGAAAGGTGGAACGCGGCATGTCGTTCGAAAAGGTCCAGTCCGTCCTGGGCAGCCCGCGGCAGGTCCTGTGGAACCTGCTGCTGATCAGCACCGGCAGTCTCCTGTGCGCCGTTTCCGTCAACGCCATCCTGATCCCCCAGGAGTTTATCGGAGCCGGTTTTACGGGGGTTGCGCTGGTGCTCCACTATCTCTTTCCCTCGCTTGAGGTTCCCGTCGTCTACTTTGCCATGAATATCCCGGTCTTTCTCCTGGGCTGGGCCTATGTGGGGCGGCGCTTCTTCCTCTACAGCATCGTCGGGATGCTGATCTTCTCCGCAGCGCTCAACTGGAGCCATGTCCCGCTTCCGGTCGAAAACAAGATCCTCGGCGCCCTGCTGGCGGGGATCATCATGGGGGTGGGCTCCGGCATCATTCTCCGGTCATGGGGATCGGCCGGGGGAACGGATATTTTATCGGTGATTCTGCTCAAGCGGTTTTCGATACGTCTGGGAAGCACGGTCCTTGCGTTCAACGCCTGTGTGCTGGTGGCCGGAGGCCTCCTGTTTTCTTTGGAGAGCGCGCTCTACACGCTGGTCTATCTTTACGTCAACTCGAATATGGTGAATCTCGTCGTAACCGGTTTGAGTCAGCGCAAGGCCGTCTATATCATCTCGCCCTCGTGGGAAAACATCTCGCACGGTATTCTGGAAAAGCTGAACCGGGGCGTCACGATCCTGGAGGGCCAGGGGGGATACTCCGGCAAGCCGGAGAAGATCCTTTTTGCCGTGATCACCTTCCGGGAGCTTTCAAGGCTCAAACGCCTCGTGCGGGAAGTGGATCCCAATGCCTTCATGGTGGTATCGGACACCCTGGAGGTCATGGGGCATCGGATCGGCAACCAGCCGCACTGGTGATCCGGTTTCGGTGACAACGACTGGATGCGGCCTGCGGGCGGCCGTGGGAACAGACATGATCCTTGAGGACGGGCTCAGCCGAATCGGAATCAACCTGAAGCAGGGGGGTTTGGTGCAGACCGGGCCTTTGACGGGAGCGGCCGTTGCGTGGCCCGTATCAGCGTTTGTCGGGGGCAAAAGGTGTATGGAAAATTTGCAGCCGGTTTTTGAAAAGATCTGGAAGATGGCCCGGCCTTATCTGCAGACCCGGAATAACGAATCGCACACCCGCATCGCGGTCGCCTTTGCCAAGGCGCTCCTTCAGGCCGAGGGCGGGAATGAGGATATTGTCATCCCGGCGGTGATCTTGCATGACGTCGGTTGGAGCAGGGTGCCTGAGACGCTGCACCTGCAGGCCTTCGGCCCCAGGGCGACGATGCCTGAGGTCAACCGCATCCATGAGGAAGCGGGGGCGGAGATCGCGACGGCGATCCTCCAGGCTGTGGGCTATCCCTCCGAAAAAACGGAGGAGATTGCAGCTATCATCGAAGGACACGACTCGCGGCCCAAAGGCCGGACCCTGAACGACACCATCGTAAAAGACGCGGACAAACTCTGGCGCTATTCGGAGGACGGGGTCTCCGTCAACCAAGCCCGCTTCGATTTTTCCCGGGAGGCGATATGCTCCCGGCTCGAGAGGATGGTCGATGAGTGGTTTCTGACGCCAACCGGCCGATCGATTGCCCTGCAGGAACTGTCGAGGCGCCGGGCGTCCGGGTCGGCGTGAGACGTTGCCGCAGGGAAATTTCCTTGTCGTCTCTTATCGGTCGACCGGCTCAGGCCTTTCCGCAGCAGCTTCCTGGGCCGGCGCAACCGCGATGGCCTGGGCTGCCGCCGCAGCAGGTCGTATCGCCCGTTCCGGGCAGCCTGTTCCGCGTCTTTCCAGAGTAGGAAGCCGGCACGGACAGCCGCTTCTCCACGTTCGAACTCCCACAGGACAGGCAGTCAGGCGTGTTTTCAGCTGCGGCAGGCATCAGGGCCTCGAAGTCCGTCCCGCAGTCGTTGCAGCGGAAATCATAAAGGGGCATAAACATCCTCCATGGTAGGGATCATCCCCTGTATCTTTATTTAAAATGCACCGGACGGAGCGAAAGCTGAAGACCGCCCTCCCGGACTTCTAATCATCCGATTTTTCTGCATCGGCTCCGTCCGCCTTTTCGGGGACCGGCTGAAAAGACGTCACGGAAAATATCCCCCTGCCATCGCATTCACCGGTCATTCCGGTCACGATGACTTGCTTCCCTTGATATTGACCCAGCTGCACTGCAGCTTCACTCGGGGTCAGAAACAGCTTTTGACCTTCGGACGTCACGACGTGTCCGTCATAGGTGACGGTTGCCATCAAAATGGTGATGTCTTCCGCCTGAGCAGGTGGAGCGGTGTGCACAACCAGGGAAAAGGCCAGAGCCAGAAAGCAGACGGCCCGGCGGGTGATTTTCCGAATCATGGCGGCGCCTCCAAAATAAGGTTCGATCAGCAGTCCATCCCAAATTCGCCAGCGTGATCTACATACTGCAAAACGCCTACCTGTGTCGAAGGATATTTCTTCATGGGCACTTCATTTTTTGACCGTGTGCGGGTTGATGGTCAGCACGGGAGCGCTCGATCTCCTCAAAACATTCTCGGCGACGCTGCCGAAGATGGTATGTTCGAGCCCCTTCCTTCCATGTGTCGCCATAATGACCAGATCGATCGCTTCCTGTTCGATGGTTTTGAGGATTTCTTCCACCGGATCACCTGCACTCAGGATCTTACGGACGCTGGCGCAGCTTCCAAGCTCTTCGGCGCAGAATGTGTCCATCGCCTGGCGCGCCCCTTCCAGGGCCTCTTTCTTGAACGAATCCAGGGGCAGATGCGGGACGTAAGCCCCGATGCCCCAGCGGGCGAGATCTTCCACGACGTGCATGAAACAGATGGTGGCATCGTATTTCTGTGACAAAGATATAGCGTGAGGGATGACCTTGGCGGCGTTTTCGGTGAAGTCATACGGGACGAGAATTTTCTTGAACTCGATCATGGGACGAAACCTCCTCTCGGGTTGGAATTTCATTCCGGAAAAGCGTGAAGCCAATGCTTTCATGACGGCCAGCGAGACACCGCGAGCGATGTCTCACCCCTTTCCGCTCCGACGCGACCCTGCCATCGCCTTCAGGGGTGGGGTTTTCCTCTTCGTCGAACGGAAGCGGTCAACGGTTATCCCTTAAGCGCTTCGGTTCCGGCAGCCTCCCCAACTTCTCGCAAGCGTTCCTCCTGTCTGACGGGCTTCAGTGGAAAACCGGGCATCCTGTCATCAGCGACCGGTGCAAATCCCATCCGCGGGCGTAGGATACCCTCCCTATCGGCCGGCAGGCGCCGCTTTCGCTGATGACGCGACACCGTTAGAAAACTATTGATGTTTTTCAGTCTGTTGTCAAGGAGAAGCCCCTGCCGGCCTCGATGATCGAGGGTTCTGGCGTGGACAGGCCCCAGGAAAAGATCATTTCTCCAAGTTTTGATTTCGAACGGGAAGGAGAGCCATCCTTGGATTGCCGGTTTTCCAGGTGCCGGCATCGATCAGGGATAGGTGTGCCCGAGGACTGTTTTTTGCCTCTAGATGTGAAGGTGCGCTTGATTTTGCCTTCGAAAAGGCATTACACTGGGATTACCGGATGAAGAGGTGCCGGTTTTGACGGGCGCCGTTCAGACTGCAGAGGCGTTTTTTCGGTCCTGTCGATGCAAAACCTTCGCAAGACGGCGCTTTGCCGTGAAAGGGTGGGAGGGGGCACCCGCAGCGTGTGAAGAAACCGGGACCCGCCCTGAAGGGGTGGGACTGAGCACGCGAAGCGTGTGAAGAAAAACTCCTCATTTCCGGACTGGCAACCGGGTGGTGCCGGGGGATCCTTTCTGGATGAGCCCTGTTTAGATCGGAAGTTGGCTTTTTCTTCTGTTTGGTTCCCGACGTGATAAAGAAATAGAGAAGGAGGATTTGTGATGAAGCGATGGAATGCGGTTTTATTGGTACTGTGCGGCTGTGCCTTTTTTGTCGGTGGATGTGCCCAGACGCAGGAGGCTATGAAGACGGACACGGGAAAAGGGGTTGCTATCGGCGCCGCTACGGGCGCGCTGGCCGGCGCGATCATCGGCCACCAGTCCGGACATAAAGGGGCCGGGGCGGCCATCGGCGCCGCTGCGGGGGCTGCGGTAGGCGGAGCCATCGGCTACAAGATGGATCAGCAGAAGAAGGAATTGGAGCAGATCCCGAACACAACGGTCGAGCAGAAGGAGGACCGCTTGGTCGTCACCATGTCGAATGCCATCCTCTTCGATGTAAACTCGACGGCGCTCAAGCCGGCGTCCCAGTCGACGCTCGTTCAAATGGCGGACGTGATGGTCCGGTATCCGGACAGTGATATCATCGTTGCCGGCCACACGGACAGTACGGGGTCCGAGAAGTACAATCAGGACCTTTCGGAGCGCCGCGCAACGGCTGTCCGAAATTACCTGATCACCAAAGGGGTCGGTGCGGGCAGGATCACCGCCATCGGTTTCGGTGAAACGATGCCGGTCGCTTCGAACGACACCGCTTCAGGGAGGGAGCAGAACCGGCGTGTAGAGGTTGAAATCAAGCCGCGGCCGGAAGCCGCTTCGTGATGAAGCATTGCTGAATCTGCGCCGCGTGGGCCCAGGCTGCGTTCTGCGGGACGGGGCTTGCGCGCGCGGCTGCCGTGGAGCTTCTTCCCCCGGGGTTTTCATCTGCAGGGGTATCCGCTGGATTGTTCCGAGGGAATGACCCCCGAGGGTTGAGTGGGGTCTGCCGGGGGGATGGTCGTTTTTTGGAACGGGGCGCAATTGAGGGATCTGAAAGGACGATGCAAAGATGGTAGAAGAGGCTCGCAAGAAGGTACTGGTGGGGGTGGACGGCTCTGATCGTGCGTCCCAGACGGTCAGATATATGGGCAGGATAGCGCCTTTTCAGCACATGCAGATCGTGCTCTACAACGTGTTCAGCGCGGTGCCCGATGCGTATTGGGATTTACAGAGACAGTCCCATGTGGCCAAACGCGTCTCCGAGATCAAGGCCTGGGAACTGCAGCGGCGGAAAGAGGCCGAAAATTTCATGGAAAAGGCCCGCAAAATGCTTCTGGCCATGGGCCTCGCGGACGAGGACATCGTGGTCAAGATCAGGGATCGCCAGGAGGGGCTGGCCCGTGACTTGATCAAGGAGGCCGAAGGGGGTTACAGCGCTGTGGCGGTCGGAAGGCGGGGCGCCGGGTTTCTCAAGCACATCGTGCTCGGCAGTGTCGCGACGAAGCTGCTCGAGCGCCTGTCGTTTCTTCCCCTCGCGCTGGTGGGCAAAAAGGCCACGCCGGACAAGGTTCTCGTGGCCATGGACAGTTCCGAAAACAGCCGGCGGGCCCTGGACTCGGTGGCGGACCTGTTTGCCGGGAGCCCGTGCACGATCGATATGATGCATGTCATTCGTGCCACCGAGGCTGACTATGTAACCGAGGTCTCGGGTGAGATGGCGGAGGTTTTCAAGAATGCCAAAGAGAGCCTGATCCTGAGGGGCTTCAAGCCCGAACAGATCGGCTCCAAGATCATCAGCGGCGCCAAGAGCCGGGCGGAGACGGTTGTAGCAACGGCCAGAAGCGAGGGCTATGGAACGATCGTTGCGGGCCGGAGGGGGCTTTCCAAGGTGCAGGAATTTTTCATGGGGCGGGTGAGCAACAAGATCGTTTATCTTGCTAAAGGGTTGGCGGTCTGGATCGTCCCCTGAGTTTGAGCACATAGAAAACAAGAGGATGCGGGAAGCGATGCAAGCAGTGTTTTTTGAGGCGCTTCCTGGCATCCTCTTTGCTTTTGCAGACCTGCTGCTTTGGCGGCACGAGAAGACCTGCGAACGGCGCAGGGTCTCCTGAGGGAGCCGGTTCCCAGCTCAAGAGGCCGGTCTGATCTCATCCGGCTGGGGCGCTGGAGCGGCCCTGAAGGTGAAATCGATCCGCGAAGGTTCGATGCGCACCACCTGGACCCTGTCGTTGGGCAGATAGACCCGGTCTCGGGTGATCAGAAAAGCGCGCTTTCCTGGGCGGGCCAGGGAGAGGTCCAACTCGGCCTTTACGTTGCTTTTGTTCAGCACGCTCGCATCCTTGCGCAGACCACGGACCGTGATTCCGATTTCGGGGTTGACCGGCTCGACGATCTCGACGGTGGCGGGCAGGCTTTTCAGATCGATGGGGACGCTCAAGGACACCTCGAAATCCTGTTGCCCTGCAAGCAGAAGCCACAGGCATGAGACGACCAGCAGGGTCCCGAGTTTGGTTTGCCAGCGGTTGATCACCAGATTCTGCAACCGCTCCGGCCAGCTCCTGTCTGCCGTGGAAGGCGGCCGGAGGGCCTTGATGACCCACTGGGCCAACTGCTTTTCATCCTCCACGCGGATCATCTTCCCGCCCTGGGCCAGCGAGACATGGCCCCTTTCCTCCGATACCACGATCACCCAGGCGTCGCAGCGCTCCGACAAACCGAGCGCAGCCCTGTGGCGGGTGCCCCATTCCTTGGGGAGCCCTTCATCCGGACTCAGGGGAAGGTAACAGGCGACCCGGTTCAACCGGCCGTCCTTGATCAAGACGGCGCCGTCATGGAGCGGGGACTCCTTCTGGAAGATGCTGAGGATCAATTCGGGTGTCGGTTCGGCGTCCAGCGGCTGGCCCGCGGTGATCCACTCGGCGACGGCGTCCACCCGTTCGATGATGATCAGGGCCCCGATCTTCCTGGCCGACATGGCGAAGACCGCCTTCACGAAGGCGGCTATCCAGTTCTCGGGGGCCGAAAGGCGTCTGAGACCGATGGCCTCGAGCGGGTTGACCCGTTCGAGCACCTGCCGGATCTCCGATTGAAAGAGGATGATCAGGAGGACGATAAACACCTGCCACAGGATCTGGAATGACCAGGTCGTCAGGAAAAGGCCCCACGAGCGGGCGACGAGATAGACGACTCCGAGGACCATGAGGCCCACGAGAGCCTTGAAGGCCTTGGTGGAGCGGAACCATCTGTAAAGGTAATAGGTTACGGCGGTAAGGAACAGGATGTCCAGCACATCCTGAATACGCAGATTCGTGATGATGGAGAAGAACTGCATCGGGATTCCTCGGCTGATGGCATTTGACCGGTTCTTTTAGTGTCTCAAGGCCGCATTGGAGCAGTGGGGCCGGGATCGGGAAAAAGAGCGGACGGCTCGCTGAGAGCCTCCAGTCTGCAAGCCAGCCGGAGGCTCGAGGCAAAAGACATGCCCGGACACAATGATTTATTTTACCCCAAGTAAGAATGGCGCACAACTAAGATCCTTCAGGTCCCACAGACATCAAGAAGCGCCTCTCATCCGCCACTCGATTTTCCGAGGAGTCCTTCGTACAGCTCAAGGTAGAGCCCGGCCGAACGCGCCCAGGAGAAATCGGCGGCCATGCCGTTCGATTGGAGGCGTGCCCAATGGCCGGGTTCGCTGAAGAGGGAAAGGGCCTGGAGAATCGCATCGAAGAAGGCCTCCGGCGCGTATGCGGAAAAGGTAAAACCGTTTCCCCGCCCCGTATCCCGTTCGAACGGTGCAATCGTGTCCTGGAGACCCCCCGTGGCGCGGACGACGGGAACCGTTCCGTACTTGAGGGCATACATTTGGGTGAGGCCGCAGGGCTCGTATCTCGAAGGGATCAAAAAGAGATCGGCCCCGGCCATGATGCGGTGCGCGAGGGGGTCGTCGAACCCCGTCCGAAGGGCCATTCGTCCGGGGAAGCGTGTGACCGCTTCCTCCAGGCCAGACTGAATGCGAGGATCGCCCGATCCGAGGATGATGAGACCCGTATCCCTCTCGAGCAGACGGTCCAGGACGACGAGGAGCAGATCGAGCCCTTTCTGGTTGTCCAGTCTGGAGATCATGGCGAGGAGCGGCTGGCGGAGCAAGCCCCGGTCGAGCCCGGCCTCCTCGATCAGGGCGGCCTTGCAGACGGCCTTGCCGGAGCGCTCTGTGATGTCGTAGCGAGCCGGGAGATGGGTGTCTGTTGCGGGATCCCAGACCCGGTAATCGACGCCGTTGAGGATGCCGTAAAGGGCATCCCGCCGGCGGGAGAGGATTCCCTCCATGCCGCGGCCGTATTCCGCCGTCTGGATTTCGCCGGCGTAGGTAGGACTTACCGTCGTCAGGGCATCGGCATAGACGATGCCGGATTTGAGAAAGCTCAGATTTCCCCAATACTCGAGACCTTCGGGGTGGTAGAACCAGCCCCCAGGCAGCCCGGTGACATGAAGTTTCGCCGGGGGAAAAAGCCCCTGGTAGCCGATGTTGTGGATCGTGAAGACGGTCTTGGTCCGGCTGAAAAAATCCGCTGTTCTGTAAGGACGGTGCAGCAACGCCGGCACGAGTCCTGTCTGCCAGTCGTGGCAATGGATGATATCCGGCTGGAAAGACAGGTCGTGGAGGGCCTGCAGGGAGGCGTAGGCGAAGAAGGTGAAGCGTTCGCAATTGTCGTAATAGTCTCCCTGGTCGTTGCCGTAAAGGTTCGGCCGGTCGAAGAGGTCCTCCCGCTCGACGAAATAGACCGGCACGCCCTGTGGGGTGTTCCCGCCGAAGACCCGGGCCTCCAGGGAGACGTCTCCGACCTCGATCCGGAACGGAGGCGCGACCCGTTCAAGGCCGCGCTGCTGTTCCAGCACCGCCCGGTAGCAGGGAAGCATCAGCCTGACGTCGATTCCCCTGTCGTGGAGGGCCTCGGGAAGCGCCCCGGCGACATCGGCCAGCCCGCCCGTTTTCGCAAAGGGCACAGCCTCCGGAGTCAGATAAAGGACTTTCAACCTGTTTTCCGGCATGGCGGATAGCTCCTTCTCTTTTCCCATGCGTGTTTTTCCGGAAATCGCTTTGTTTTGGAAGGCCGGTCAGTCGGGGCCGCCGCGTCGGCGCGGTCCGGGAAGAAGCGGAAACCGGCGAGATGGGCATCGCTTCCTCAGACCCGAGGTCCAAAACCCGAAAATATCAGCCTTGATGATCGTGTGTTTACGACCGTGGCTGAAACAAATCTGCCTTGGTTTTTCGAAGGGGCCCTGCCGCCTCGCCTTTTCAGCGGTTGTCGGCCTCGACGGCTTCCACCAGTCGGCGGTAAATGTCCGGGACGCTGAAACTCACCCGGTTCCACGACGGGATCAGGCTGCTCTCGTAGGGCCCCTTGCTCTGCTCCCACGCGGTCCAGAGGAAGCCCCGGAAGTATTGGGCCGTCAGCTCTTCTTCATAGCGGTCGAAATGCAGGTCGTTCACCTGGGCGTCGTCCCCGTAGCTCTTGATAAAATCGAGCGCCCGCTGGTAATAGGTGTGAAGCATCATGTCCACGAAGGCGTCGTCGAGGGGGATGCCGTGCGAGCGCATATAGGTAAGATAGAATTTCGCGATGTCGACGACCATGCGGTGGAGCCCCTTGGACTTGTCTTCGGGCGAGAGGTCCTGGTGCTTATGCTCGTAGTTCGGCACCAGATCGATCTGGGCCACCTTGCGCAGGATGAGGCGGTGGTAAACTTCGGACAGGGTGGCGACCTCCAGGCCCCAATCGTAGGCGATGTTGATCCCCCGGGCGATGTTGCTGGTGAAGCAGAATTCACCGGCCAGGGGGTAGTTGAACGTCCCGTGATATCGGAAGAACCGCTCCATCTGAATGTAGCCGCGATCCCGCATGATGCGTGCCATGGCGTCCACGAACGGGGTCACGAAAAGGCGCGTCACTCTTCCTTTCATGACACGGTCCGCGGGGGAGATGCGGGCGTAATACCCTTTGCAGAATTCGAAATCGGTGTTGAGGTTGGCGATCGGTTCGATCAGGCGCGCCAGGAGCAGGCGGTTGTAGGTCACGATATCGCAGTCATGCAGGGCGATGACGTCCGACGACTCCTTTGCCAGGAGATATCCCAGGGCGATCCACACGGATTGCCCCTTTCCCTGCACCCCAGTCCGGATGGCCCGAGCCTCGATCTCCTGGAGTATCTGCTGGATGCGCGGTCCGTCGACCCAGACCACCTTGACCTCGCGGCCGGGTGCAGCCAACCGCCCGAAGTATTCACGCGCCTCCTGGAACCTCTGCTCTTCCGGCGCACCGCCGAGGGCGACCACGATGTGGTGCAGGTAGCGGACCTGACTGATTTCGTTGATGATGTTGTCCAGGACGGGCGGGTTTTGGATCTCCGAATAGAGCGAAGGCAGCAGCAGGCTGATCCGCACGTGCCGAGCGAACTCCTCGAGTTTCTCTTCCATGCGGGACAGATAGGCCTCACGGTCAAAGGCCTCGTAAAGACCATGCAGCGTCGTTATCATACCTTCCTGATGAAAATCGGCCATGGTTCTATCCCTCCTTTGCTCAAGCAGACTTTTCGTCCCAGAGATGGATCAGGTAGTCCTTCTGCTCCTCGAATTTGACGGCCTGCTCCTCGACCAGTTCTTCGGCCTCGTCCGACGACATGTCCCAGCTTTCCAGGACGAAGGAGGCCACCCGCGCAAAATAGAGCGGGGTCATGAGGTCCAGCAGTTTCCTTCGGTTGATGGTCCATGCGTGGAAAGTCGCGGCCAGTTCGTAGAGGATGCGGACCCATGCCTCGGTCGGCAGGTGGAAATGCTTCGGGTCCATCTTCGCGGCCTTGGAGATCTCTTCGAAGGACGGTTCGCTCAGGATATCCTTCCAGAGCGGGGAAAACTGGGCGTATCCCGTCCTGAAAAGCTCGATCAATCCATCCAGATTCACCGTGACCGGCTCCGGCTCGAATTTTTCCTGGAAGCCGAAGATCTCGAGGGGCTTGCTGCCCTTGATCTGCTTCCAGAAGGCCTCGTTCGCCTCCATGCTCGAGAAGAGGGCGGAGAGGACCTGGCGGAACATCGGACCAAGGTGTTGTCCAGGGTCCTTTGCGTCATGGATCTTGACCCCCAGGTTCGACTGGCAGATCCGAAACCCGCGTGTCACGGCGCTGACGGTCATCCAGATGTCGATGCCGAAACGGGCGACATCCGTGTCCCAGACGTCCTGGTCGATGTAGTATTTGGCCACGTCGCGTGACAGGGCGAAGTCGCCGCCGATGGGCTGCCGGATGCGTTTCCCGTACAGGGCCCGTGTCAGGTTGTAGACGATGTTGTTGGTGATGGTTCCGTCCCATTTGTGCCGGACATAGACGGGGGCCACGAACTGATAGCCTTTTTCGAGGACGGGATCGATGAGATATTTGACCCAGTCCGGGGTGATGCTTCTCAGGTCCGAATCCACCATCGCACAGGCCTTGACCTTGAGCCGATAGGCGGCTTCGAACAACGATCTGAGAGCGGAGCCTTTGCCTCCCGGGCCGCGGTAGATGGAGACGATTTTTTCCTGCCAGGGTTTGATCTCGAACTCGCGCGCGGCCTCGCGGCTGTCGTCCGTGGAACCGCCGTCGGCGATGAAAATGACGCTGCGCTTGTCCTGGTAATGGGCCGCCAGTCCATGGGTGACCATCTGGATGACGTGCCCGATTGTTTTGTCGTTGTTGAAGCAGGGGATCCCCACAAGGATGTCAGCCGAGCCGATCTCTTCGATGCGCTTGGCGGTGTAAGCCCTGAGGGCCGTGTTGTAGCTCATGCGGTGGTCTCCTTTCATTGTAATCCATGGAAACAGATCACATCATTATAGCACATCGTCCCCATATCTCAATGCGATGCCTCGGAGGCGCATTTTCCGGGCGAGCCGTGGGGATTCGTAGCCCGGAACTTCTTTACAAGAACCGACTGAAAGTTTTAAGGTGAAAAAGGGTTTTCAAGAAGCGCATCGATCTGAACGCCGGGGGAAAGACCATATGAAACCGAAGTGGATTGCGGCCATCGTTCTGGTGGTTCTCATTGTTGTCTTTCTGTTCCAGAACACGCAGGTGATCACTTTGCGCCTTTATTTCTGGGAGATCTCCATGTCTCAGATCCTGCTGCTGCCGCTGGTGCTGCTGATTGGGTTCGGCCTGGGATATGCCTCTGCGGCATGGCGTCAAAAAAGAAGATCCGGCCGAAGCGAAAGCGGACTCTAGGCGGCCGGCGGTGCAGTCGTATGCCCCTTAGGTTCCATCCAGAAATGGTCTTTTTGGCCAATCTCGGCGTCAATCTGCACGTTCGCTTGTGAGGCGACCTGAAGGTCGCCTCCGCGCAAACGCTTGATTCCCTTGATATTGGCCGAACCGGGACCCGCCGCGAAGCGGTGGGACTGAGCACCCGAAGGGTGTGAAGAAAAATCCTCATTTCTGGATTGGAAACTGGGTTCTACCGGGAAATCATTTCCGGATGGATGCCCATTGGCGTTGTGCCGGTTTTTGCAGGCCTTTCATCTGGTGGTTTTTCCGCGCACTCAGACATTTTTCGGAAGCCTGTGAAAAAGGGTTTTTTGAAAATCCTGTCAAGGATGGAGCCATGACCGCAGCCGATCGTGATCAGCAGGGGCAGGAGATACAGGGCACCATCGCCGCGGTGCGGGGAAGCGTGGTGGACGTGTTTTTCCCCGACGCCCTGCCGCCGATCAGGAGCCTCATCCTGGCCGGGCTTGATGGGAAGATCTCGATCGAGGCATCGGCGCACCTCGATGCCCATACCCTGCGCGGGATCGCTTTTCACCCGACCGCCGGCTTGAGCCGCGGCGATCCGGCGCGGACCTCCGGCGAGCCCTTGAAGACACCGGTGGGTAAAGAACTCCTCGGGCACATGCTCAATGTCTTCGGGGATCCACTGGACAGTTTCGAGATGCCCGGGGGCCTCGAGCGCAGATCGATCCACCGGCGGCCCATCCCGCTCTCGGAGCGGGTGAGCGGCGACGAGGTCTTTTTCACCGGTGTCAAGGCCCTGGACCTCCTGGCGCCCCTTGAGCGGGGCGGGAAGGCGGGCCTCTTCGGCGGCGCCGGCGTGGGCAAGACCGTGGTCATCACGGAGCTCATCCACAATATGGTCGGCAAGCATCGCGGAATGAGCATCTTCTGCGGGATCGGTGAGCGGTGCCGTGAAGGCGAAGAACTCTACCGGGAAATGAAGGCCGCCGGTGTGCTGCCGAACACGGTGATGGTCTTCGGGCAGATGAACGAATCCCCGGGCGCCCGTTTCCGCGTGGGGCACACCGCGCTGACAATGGCCGAATATTTCCGGGACGACCTCGATCAGGACGTTCTTCTGCTCGTGGACAACATCTTCCGTTTCATTCAGGCGGGCTCGGAGCTCTCGGGTCTCCTGGGACGGCTTCCCTCCCGCATGGGCTATCAACCGACGCTCGCGACCGAACTGGCCGAACTCGAAGAGCGGATCGCGAGTACGCGCAAGGCGGCGATCACTTCCATCCAGGCCGTGTATGTGCCGGCGGACGACCTGACCGACCCGTCGGCCGTCCATACCTTCGCGCATCTTTCGGCCTCCATCGTCCTGAGCCGTAAACGGGCGAGCGAAGGCTTCTACCCGGCTGTCGACCCGCTTCAGTCCCGGTCCACCATGCTGCAGGCCCGGGTTGTAGGGGAGCGCCATTATCATGTCGCCCGCGAGGTCCGCAAGACCCTCGCCACCTATGAGGAGCTGAAGGACATCATCGCCATGCTGGGCCTGGAGGAGCTCTCGCGCGAGGATCGGCGTATCGTCTCCCGGGCGAGGAGGCTCGAACGGTTCCTGACGCAGCCTTTTTTCACGACCAAACAGTTTACCGGCCTCGACGGAAAGATGGTCGAGATCGAAGAGACGATCAAAGGGTGCGAACGGATCCTGGATGATGCCTTCGCTGATCAGCCCGAAAGCATCCTCTACATGATCGGAGCGATCGAAGAGGCCGATGCGCGCGTGCAGGAGAGGGATGGAAACAAGGACTGAAGCTGCGGGTGCGGGAGTGTGAAAATTGAATCATGGCTGATGACAAGGGCATGCGCCTGAGGATCCACGAACCGAGCGGTCTTTTCCTCGACAAGGTCGTGAGGAAGATCACGGCCGAAGGTCCCGACGGGGCCTTCGGCATCCTGCCGCGCCATCTCGATCTGGCGGCGGTTCTGGTGCCCGGGATTTTTTCCTACGAGGAGTTCGAAGGCGGAAGGACGTTTCTGGCACTCGACGAAGGGATTCTGGTGAAGCAGGGCCGCGAGGTGCAGATCGCCGCCCGGATGGCGGTCAAAGGTGAATTGGGGGCGTTGAAGCAGTCGGTCGAGGAGATGATCGCGGTGGTGGACGATCGGGAGCGCAGGACCCGCTCCGCCGTGGCGCGGCTCGAGGCCGATTTCGTGCGAAGGTTTGTAACGTTTGGGAAAAATGTCTGATCCGATCGAAAAGGGGCCGAATCGCTTTCCGGATGAAGTCGGACTCCGGGAGAAGCGCAAGCTGAGGGCGGAGAAGCACCGCCCGCAGGGGGTGTGGTTCGGCCTGGGGATGTTCGGCATCGTGGGCTGGTCGGTCTCCGTTCCGACGGTCGTTTTCGTTTTTCTGGGGATCTGGATCGATCTCAAGTGGCCTGGACCTTATTCGTGGACCTTGATGCTCCTGGTGATCGGGCTGATCGTCGGATGTCTGAACGCCTGGTTCTGGGTCAATCGCGAACGCAAGGCCATCAACGAAGAGCGGGAAGATGGGCTCCGTTGATCTTTTTGCTTTAGCGGTCTGGCTCCTGTGGGGCTGGGTGGTCGGCTTCTTCTATTTCGGCGGCCTGTATTGGACCCTCCGCCGCCTGCCGCGGAGGTCGAGCCCCAAGATCTTTCTCGGGCTGAGCTATGTGATCCGTGTCAGCGTCGCCCTGATGGCGTTCTGGCTGGTGCTGCGGCGCAGTTTCATCGGTTTTCTGGTTACCTTTGTCGGGTTTTTCATCGCGCGGTTCCTGGTCAGCCGCTGGGTCTATACCGCCATCGGAAAAAAGAGCCATGGAAATCAGTCCTGATCTGGTTGTAATGCTGCGGATCGGGGGGTTCGAGGTGAACGCCACCCTGCTTTACACCTGGCTGGTGATGCTGGTGCTCACCCTCGGTTCCTGGCTGGTGACGCGGCGCCTGAGCACCGGCGACCGGATCCCCCGCTGGCAGAACCTCCTGGAGACCGTGGTCTCGGGCGTCAGGCAGCAGCTCGATGACATCAGCCCGCGCCAGCCGCGGGGGTTCCTGCCCTTCGTGGGGACGCTGTTTCTTTTCATCGCCCTCTGCAATGTGCTGAGCGTCGTGCCGGGATTCAGACCCCCGACGGGGTCCCTTTCCACGACGGCCGCCCTGGCCGTGCTGGTGTTCGTCGCAGTGCCGGCCTACGGCATCGCCCGTGTGGGCCTTGGCCGCTATCTCGCTAATTACCTCCGCCCGACCTTTTTCATGCTGCCTTTCAACATCATCGGTGAATTGAGCCGAACGCTGGCGCTGGCGGTGCGGCTTTTCGGCAACGTCATGAGCGGAACCATGATCGGGGCGATCCTCCTCGCGATCGCCCCGCTGGTCTTCCCGGTTCTGATGCAGCTCCTGGGTCTTTTGACGGGCCTTGTGCAGGCCTATATCTTCAGCGTGCTGGCCGCGGTCTATATCGCGGCGGCCATGGAAAACGAGGATCCACAACGAGAGGAGACGTAAGCATGGAGATTTTGGGCTGGGTGGCAGTGGCCTCGATCGTTTCAGCGGGTATCTGCATGGGCATAGGAGCGGTCGGCCCCGCTCTCGGAGAGGGCCGGGCGCTGGCCCAGGCGCTGAGTTCCATCGCCCAGCAGCCTGACGAAACGAACACGATCACCCGCACCTTGTTCGTCGGCATGGCCATGGTCGAATCGACCGCCATCTACTGCTTCGTCGTGGCCATGATCCTGATCTTCGCGAACCCGTTCTGGGGCTTTTTTCTCGAGAAGGCCGGGGGGTAAGCCGTGCTGTTCGATTGGTTTACGATCATCGCCCAGATCGTGAACTTCCTGATCCTGGTTCTCCTGCTCAGGCGCTTCCTGTATGGACCCATCATCCGGTCCATGGACGCACGGGAGGCGCGGATTGCGGAGGACCTGGCCGGCGCCGAAAAGGCGCGGGAAGAAGCGCGGGAGAGGGAGGCCCGGGCGCGCGAAGAGGAGCGCCGCGCCGTTGAACGGCGGGCCGAACTCATGGCCGATGCCCAGAGGGAGGTGCAGGACTGGCGGGAACGGACCCTGGCCGAGGCGCGGCGGGAGGTCGAGCACCTGAAGCAGGCCTGGCTGGACCATCTGGACGAGCAGCGGGAGGCCTTTCTGGATCGGCTCAAGACCCGCATCGCGGAGCAGGTGCTGGCGGTCGGGGACAAGGTCCTTCGGGATCTGGCGCACGCGGGGCTGCAGGAGGAGGTCCTGGAGGTGTTCCTCCGCAGGCTCGAGGCGGAGAAGGAGTCCCTGCCTTTGGTTGAAGACGGGAAGCCGGTGAACATCCGATCGGGTTTCGATATCACCGGGGAAATGGCCGAAAGACTCCGCCGAAGGGTGGCGCCGCTGCTGCCGCCGGGGACGGCGGTCGAAACGGCAACGGATAAGGATATGGGGATCGGCATTGAATGGGTCAGCGGGGACCGCAAGATCAGTTGGACGCTCGAGCGCTACCTCGAGGGGTTGGAGCATCGGATTCTGGCCGAACTCCCGCGGGAAAGATCATGAAAGACACGCATCTTGACGCAGCGCTCGACGATGTGACGCGCGCCGTGGAAAAGGGGCTTGCCGGCTACCGGCCGAAGCCGGAGAGCGAAGAGGTGGGTCTGATCAGGTCTGTGGGCGAGGGCATCGTGTGGGTCGAGGGCCTCGGAGGGGTCAAGGCCGAGGAACTGTTGCTGTTCGAAGACGGCATAGAAGGGATGGTGTTCGACATCCTGCCTGACCGGGTCGGGGTCGTCCTGTTCGGTCCGAGCGAGGACCTGGGGGCCGGCATGGAGGTCAGGCGGAGCGGCCGCATCCTGGATTTTCCGGTTGGGCCGGAGTTCCTGGGGCGGGTGGTAAATCCCCTCGGACAGCCGATGGACGGCCGCGGGGCCGTCCATTCGACCGAGAGATGGCCGGTGATGCGCGAAGCCCCGCGCATCCTGGATCGGGCTCCCGTCGAAAGACCACTCGAGACCGGGCTCAAGGTCATAGATGCCCTGATCCCCATCGGCCGCGGCCAGCGTGAGCTGATCCTCGGGGACCGCCAGACGGGCAAGACCGCCATCGCCCTCGACACGATCATCAACCAGCACGACAAGGATGTGGTCTGCGTCTACTGTGCGATCGGGCAGCGGAGCAGCAGCATCGCGAAGGCGGTCGAGGCCCTCGGGCGGCAGGATGCGATGGAACACAGCGTTGTCGTGGTGGTCGAAGGGGACGATCCGCCCGGGCTGCAGTATATCGCCCCCTATGCGGCCACGACCCTTGCCGAGGCGTTCATGGAGGCAGGGCGGGACGTCCTGATCGTTTACGACGACCTGACCCGGCACGCCCTGGCCTACCGGCAGATCTCCCTGCTGCTGCGGCGCCCCCCGGGGCGGGAAGCCTTCCCGGGCGATATCTTCTACATCCATTCCCGCCTCCTCGAGCGGTCGACGCACCTCAGGCCGGAGAAAGGAGGCGGCTCCCTGACGGCGCTTCCTATCATCGAGACCGAGGCCCAGAACATCTCCGCCTACATTCCGACCAATCTCATCTCCATCACGGACGGGCAGATCTACCTGTCGCCGGACCTCTTCCAGAAGGGCCTGATGCCGGCGGTGGACGTGGGCAAGTCCGTTTCGCGCGTGGGCGGCAAGGCGCAGTTCGACGCCTACCGAAGGGTGGCGGGGGACCTGCGCCTCTCCTACAGCCAGTTCCAGGAACTCGAGTCCTTTGCGCGCTTCGGGACGCGCCTGGAGGCGGGGACGCGCAAGGCGCTCGAACACGGCCGCCGGGTGCGGGAGGTCCTCAAACAGGGGCAGTTTTCGCCGCTCTCAGCCGGCGAGCAGATCCTGGTCCTTTTCGCGGTGGCTCGCGGCTTGCTGGACGCTGTGCCTCTGGAGCGGATTGCCGCTGCGGAAAAGGCCATTCTCGCCGGGCTCGCGGAACGGATGCCGGATGTCGAAGAGCGGGTGCTCGCTTCGGCCAAGGACGATGCCTTTTGGACCGACCTGCCGAAGATGATGGAGGAGACCCTTCTGCCGTTTACGGGGGAGCATGCAGACGCTCGAGAACCTGAATAGGAAGATCATCACGGCGCAGGACCTCCTGGCGGTTGTCCAGACCATGAAGAGCCTGGCTGCCGTCA
Organism: Desulfatiglans anilini DSM 4660; assembly: GCF_000422285.1. NCBI lineage: Bacteria > Pseudomonadati > Thermodesulfobacteriota > Desulfobacteria > Desulfatiglandales > Desulfatiglandaceae > Desulfatiglans > Desulfatiglans anilini. The sequence continues at coordinate 7,151 of NZ_AULM01000009.1, read as the reverse complement.
ACATCCGGCAATACGAGCGCGCAGCGGAGACCATGGACGCCTTCCGGGATGTCGTGGACATGGGATGGCAGATCTTTCTGCGCGGAGGCACGGCCCTGCCTTCCGGTTCCCGCGCCCGCCGTGCCGTCTGCCTGGTGGTGGGATCCGACCAGGGGATGTGCGGTCAGTTCAACGAGGTGATCGTGCGCCATGCCCTCGAGCGGATCGAACACCTCGAATCCACGGGGTTCGAGGTCAGCTGCTGGTCGGCGGGGGAGAAGGTCGTCGGCGGCCTCGAGGATGCAGGCCGCAAAGACGAGGCGTCCTTTCGCCTGCCCGGCAGCCTCCCGGCGATCATCCACACGGTGCAGGAGATCATCCAGCGCCTGGACGAGCGGCGCCGCGAACGGGGCGGCGCCTTTTTCCATGTCAGCCACAACGTGCTCGCGCCGGGCGCCTATGTTCCTTCCTTTCACCGGCTGCTGCCGCTCGATGCCGAATGGGCCCGGGCCTATCGTGCGCGCAGATGGCCGAATCGGTCGATCCCCATGCTGGGGGCTTCCCGTGAAAACATGTTTACGGGCCTCTTCCACCAGTATCTTTTCGTTTCCATCTACCGGGCCTTCGCCCAATCCCTGGCGGCGGAGAATGCCGGGCGCCTGACGGCCATGCAGGCTGCCGAAAAGAACATCCTCGAGATGGAGGATGAGCTTCAGGCGCTTTACCGGGAGCAGCGGCAGGCACAGATCACCAATGAACTCATCGACATCATTTCCGGATTCGAGGCCTTGAGAGAGGATGAGCAGCCGGTTTGAGCAGGGGCATCGATTCCAGTGGACGTTGGAAGGTGATCGGGTTTGCGTTTTGAACGGCGGCCGCTGCTGCGGTGCCCCGCTTTACCGGGAGGTAAGGTGACCTTTGGAATGGATTCACTGGTTGCTGCTGATCCTCGATGGTGCTTTGGCCTTGGCGGCTGCCGGCCATGCGCTCCTCCACAAACGCGATCCCCGGGCGGCCCTCGGCTGGGCGACGGTCTGCCTGGCCTTTCCCCCGCTCGGACCGATCCTCTATTTTCTCTTCGGTTTCAACCGCGTGCGGACGCGCGCACAGAAGCTTTCTCTTCCCGATGGTCCCGATGCGGCGGATGAGGCCTCCGACACGCCCCACCACGGGACGCTGCCCTTCGAGGATGCCTCCCTCCCGCAGGGCTGGCGGGATGTCATTCGGGTGTCGGAGGCGCTCACGGGCCATCGCCCGAGTGCAGGCAATCGCATCGGGATCTTTCACAATGGGGAAGAGACCTATCCGGCTATGCTGGCGGCCATCGACGGGGCGCGGCATTCCGTCTTTCTTTCGACGTACATCTTCGAGTCCAACCGCACGGGCCGGACCTTTATCGAGAGGCTGGGAGAGGCATCCCGCCGGGGCGTGGATGTCCGGGTGCTGCTGGACGGGCTCGGGGAGTGGTACAGCCTCCCGAGGGCCGGCAACCTGCTAAGAAAGGCGGGGGTGCGGATGGCCCGCTTTCTACCCCCCCGGATCATCCCGCCCAGTTTCAGCATCAACCTCAGAAATCACCGCAAGGTCCTCGTCGTGGATGGGCGCAGCGTTTTCTTGGGCGGCATGAACATCGGCGACCGGCACCTCGCGCAGGACACGAGCAAACGGACGCGGATCGTCGATGCCCACTTCCGGGTCGAAGGGCCGGTGGTCGCGCGGATCGAACAGGCCTTCCTGCATGACTGGCATTTCTGTACGGGAGAGACGCTGAAGGGTAGCGGGGAATTGCCGGGGGCGGCGGGGGATGTGGTTTGCCAGGTGGTCCTGGACGGCCCCGACGAGGATCTCGACAAGCTCGGGATGATCTTGGTGACTGCGGTTTCCGAGGCCCAGGAACGGGTCTGGATCATGACGCCTTATTTTCTGCCTCCGAGGGATCTGATCGGTGCACTGCAGACGGCCGCTCTCAAAGGAGTGGATGTGCGGATCATCCTGCCGGGCCGGAACAACCTCCCCTTCGTGCACTGGGCGACGCGCAACATGCTCTGGGAACTTCTGCGCCGGCAGGTGCGGGTCTATTACCAGCCGCCCCCCTTTGTGCACAGCAAGCTCCTCATCGTGGACGATTTCTACGCCCAGGTGGGTTCGGCGAATATCGACCCGAGAAGCCTGCGCCTCAATTTCGAGTTGACCCTGGAGATCTACAGCCCGTCGATCGCGGCCTCGATCGCTGCCCACATGGCCGAAAGCCTCGCAAAGGCCAAGGAATTCGGCCTGGACGATCTCGAAAGGCGCTCTTTGGCCGCCAGGCTGCGCGATGCCCTGGCATGGGTGCTTTCCCCATACCTCTAGCCCGCCGCCGGCCGCCTCCGCGAAGGGCCCGTCCCCGACAGGTTCCTGGAGGGCGGAATCCTCCCGATCGGTACTTCAGGGTCAGGAGGCCGTGATGCCACTGCTTGACACGGCGGGCCTTCCGACCGTAAGGTGAATGACAGGCTCCGGGGCGACGACACGGCGTGCCTCCCGGAACTTCCCTTCCATGAATCACTGTCAGGCTCGGGAGATAGATCCATGAAAGATACGATCGCCTTCATCATGGCGGGGGGGCGCGGCGAGCGGCTCATGCCGCTGACCCTGGACCGCTGCAAACCGGCGGTGCCCTTCGGAGGCATCTACCGCCTGATCGATTTTACCCTGAGCAACTGCGTCAATTCGCAGATCTACAAGATCGTGGTGCTCCCCCAGTACAAGTCCCAGTCCCTGAACGAGCACCTGGAGGCGGGTTGGAACATCTTCAATCAGAAGATCGGCCAGTTCCTCAAGGTGGTGCCTCCACAGCAGCGCACGGGGCCCGAATGGTATCAGGGGACGGCGGATTCCATCCGCCAAAACCTCTATCTGATCCGGCGCTACAAGCCACGCCACATCCTGATCCTCTCGGGGGATCACATCTACAAGATGGATTACTCCCGCTTCCAGCGGTACCACCAGGAGCACGACGCGGACATCTCGATCTCGCTCCTCGAGGTGGACAAGTCCCTCGCGCATCAGTTCGGTGTGGCGGTGGTCGATGAGAATTACCGGATCACGGGATTTCAGGAAAAGCCCAAGCAGGATGCGCAGACCATCCCCGGAGATCCCCAGCACGTATTGGCCTCCATGGGGATCTACCTCTTTCGCGCCGAGACCCTGCTCGACATCCTCGAGTCTACCGACGCCTACGACTTCGGCGGCGAGATCATCCCGAGCCTGGTCGAGAGCCACCGGATCTATGCCTATCCCTACCGCAGCCAGAACGCCATCGAAGACTACATCTATGTGACCCTTGAAAACGGCGAGCGCCAGCTCCGGCGGGAGCCCCGCACCCGTGATTCCTCCTACTGGCGGGATGTCGGCACGCTCGACGCCTACTGGAACGCCAACATGGACCTGACCGGAGTGGATCCCTATTTCAACCTCTATGGTCGAAACTGGCCGATCCACACCTTCCAGATCCCGGCGCCGCCGGCCAAGTTCATCTTCGCGGACGAGCGTTCGAGCGACCGGCGCGTGGGCAAGGCCCTCAATTCCATCGTCGCGCCGGGCTGCATCGTGAGCGGGGTCGTGAGGGATTCCGTTCTCTCCTACAATGTGGTCGTCCGCAGTTGGGCGTCGGTCGAGGAATCCGTGATCCTGGACGATGTGGTGGTCGGCCGCCATTGCAAGATCAAGAAGGCGATTGTCGACAAGCTCAACAACATCCCGGACCATACCGAGATCGGCTACCGTCCCGATGAGGATCGGCAGCGCTTCCCCGTCACCTCACGCGGCATCGTGGTGGTGCCCAAGGGCTACTTCAGGAAAGACGACGCCGCGTAACCTTTCTGTGTGCGGGTTCTTCAGCTCTGCAACCGCATGTCCGATTATCCGATGAGGTTGGGGGGTGGCGCAGCGCAGCAAATGTTTCCGATTGTGACCGTGGAACAGGGGAAAGGCCTGGGGCGGCTTCCTGTTTTTAGGCGGGGTGGGGCGGACCCTCTCCGAGGCCGGTCCTCGGGGGAAGTGCTTTGAAGATAAGGCGCCCGCGCTGCCCCCCCCGGAAAAATCAGGGGGGCGGGGCTGGAATCGGCGGCAGAGGGAGGAGCGTTTTGCGGCGCTGTCTGATCCGGAAATACTCCGTGTAGCCCGCGGCATAGGCGAGCTTCAAGGCCTCCGGGAATCCTTCGCCCACGTCCTCCGGCTGGTGCGCGTCCGACCCGAAGCAGATGGGAATGCCGCGTTCGCCGGCCCAGGTGAGCAGCTCCAGGGAGGGGTAGATCTCTCCGACGGGCTTGCGGAGCCCAGCCGTGTTCAGCTCGATCCCCATCCCGGCCTCCGCGATCCGGTCGAGGGCCGGTGCGGCCATCTCCTTGAGGGCCGCGCCGGGGGGCCGGTAATCGAACTTCTTCGGCAGGTCGAGGTGCCCCGCGACGTCGAAAAGGCGTGTGTCCGCCAGTTCGCAGATCAGCGCGAAGTACCGTTTCCAGATTTCGGTCACGTCCACAGCATCCCACACGTGGCGCTCGCCGGGGTTGTCAAAACCCCAGGAGGCAATGAAGTGGACCGAACCGATGACCAGGTCGAAGGCATGACGTGGCAGCCAGTTCTCGAGAAAGGTCCCGCAACCCGTATAGTAATCCGCCTCGACTCCGAAGAGGACCTCCGGAGGCCCCGGGGTCCGAATGTCCTCGATCATGCTGCAGTAGCGCGGAAACTCCTGGAGCGTCATGCGGTGGGCCGGGTCGTAATCCGTGTCGGTGGGCGCGTGATCGGTGAAACAGATCTCCGGGACCCCCTTCGCTGCGGCCGCGGCCTTATATTCCGCCACCGCACCGACGGCATGGTGGCAGAGCGGGGTGTGGATGTGGTAATCGGGCAGATCGAGCGGTGCCCAGCAAGTCGACATGATCCGTTTACTCCCCGGTGAACGGCCGGCCGGCGCGGGAGGCCGCAAGCGGCCCCGTCCGCGCCGCTTGAGTTCCCTTCTAGGCGCGATTCTTGGGCCTCAGGACCTTTTCGAGCTCGGCTCCGAGGGAGCCGAGCGGCCCCTTGCCGCTCTGGCTGAAGCTCTGCCAGCTGTCTTCTTCCTGCACGGTCTTGGCCGGCGGCAGCAACGTGATTTTACGCTCCGCAGGGTTGATTTCGCTTACCGTTGCCTCAATCGGGTCGCCCTCTTTCAGACGGTCCAAAGCCGCTTCATCCGCTGCGGCCTTCATCTTCGATTTCGGCATCAAGCCGGTGATCCCGGGTTCCAGGTTGATGAAAAAACCGAAAGGGCCTTTCTTTTCGATGGTCCCGGTTACGGTCTTTCCAACGGGGTATTTCTGGCCGACCAGGGCCCACGGATCGCCTTCGGCATCCTTCATGCTAAGGGAGATGCGCCGGTTTTCCGGATCGACCCGTTTGACCACGACGCTGACCGGGTCTCCTGGGGCGACGAGGTCTTCGGGCTTTGCCACGCGCCGGGTATAGCTCATCTCGCTGATATGAACCAGGCCTTCGATCCCGGGCGCGATCTCCACGAAGACGCCGAAAGGCGCGCATCGGACCACCCGCCCGGTGAGGTGCTGTCCGTCCTGCACGGTCTCCTGGACCGTGTCCCAGGGGTCGCTGCTCAGCTGTTTGATGGAGAGGGAGATCTTGGCCTGGCGAGGGTTGTCCGCCTGCTGAACACCGATCACCTTGACCTTGACCCGCTCCCCCGCCCTCAGAACATCTTCGGGTCTCTCGACGCGCGACCAGCCCAGCTCCGAGATGTGCGCCATCCCTTCGACGCCCGGAGCGATCCGCACAAAGGCGCCGTAGGGCATCAGTTTGACCACTTCACCTTCGATGACGGAGCCGACCGACAAGGTCTCCATGAATTCAGCGCGAGTCTTTTCCAGTTCGCGGTTCAGGAGGTCGCGCCGGGAGACGACGATGTTCCGTTCTTCGAGACGGGTAATCAGAAACTCGTAACTTTCGCCTACATACTGCTCGGGTTGTTCGACGTACCGGATGTCGATCTGGCTGATAGGACAAAAGCCCCGGCGGTTCATGACCTCCACGTTGAAGCCGCCTTTGCAGGTCCCGCGAATCTTCCCGAGGACGGGCAGCCGGTTCTCGAAGGCTTCCCGCAGGATCTCGAACCCTCCCGCTCCGGACAGGGCGCGTGAAAGGCGGATTTCGTTGGCGCTGACCGATACGGCATAGAGCGTCAGGGTGTCGCCCACTTTGCAAGGCAGGTTGCCTTCCTCATCCAGCAGTTCGGCGCGCTCCACCACGCCGTCGATCTTCGTCCCCGTGTCCACGAACACCGCATCGTCGCCGATGGCGATGATCTTCCCCTCAATCCGGTCGCCGACCTGCAGATCTTCATTCATTCCCGTATCATAGGCGGCCAGAAGATCGGCAAAGCTCTCCTCTGCCTCTTCAATGCCCTCGATGCTTTCATCAAACTCAGTCGTCATCTTTTTCTGCTCCTGAAGGTTCTTATCCAGTCGATCAACTGAAGCCGTTCCATCCAGAGAGGAGGGTCTCGCACCACCCGATCAGGCGCGTGCGTGAGTCCAGGCTTGGTCCCTTTCTCCGGGGGCGGCCGCTGGGGCCTGATACAACAGGCTTGATGCGGATCTCCCCCGCAGCCGCAGCGCGGATGTTTGCCGCTTGCGGCGTGAGTCGACGTCTTCAATGGGAGTTCGAAAACGCTCCTCTGTGTTGCGTCTCTTCTGAATGGAGATGAAAAAGGACCGCCATGTCATTCGACCCGGGCGCGGCGGCTTTGTGGAAACAGGGCAACCAGTCCGACCTCGCTGCAGGGGTCCCAGTTCACAGGGAGAATCCTTTCATCGTAAACATCTCATTATGCCGAAGTCCGTCAATAAATCCAGAAAAAAAGAGCAGGCGAGGGAAGCCTCGGCCTGAAATCGAAGTTTCTGATGAACGCTCTGCGAGGCCTGTTCAGGAAAGCTTTGTGCTGGGTGCAGCCTTGGGTTAGAATACTTTCCATCCGGAAATGGTCTTTTTGGCCAATCTCGGCGTCGATCTGCACGGTTGCTTGTGGGGCGACCTGCAGGTCTCCTCCGCGCAAACGCTTGATTTTCTTGATATTGGCCAAACCGGGACCCGCCGCGAAGCGGTGGGACTGAGCACCCGAAGGGTGTGAAGAAACCGGG